>NZ_JAGHZN010000063.1:0-25068 GCF_017746735.1 Roseofilum sp. Guam
TTAGACGAAAGCAGTAGTGCAGAAGAAGATATATTTGGTTTAGATGAGAATGTCGAATCTCTAGCTTTGGACGAGTTGGGTGCCAATGAATCCCTAGAAGACTTATCCCTGACAGAAGATTTAGATGAAAGCAGTAGTGAAGAAGAAGATATATTTGGTTTAGATGAGAGTGCTGAATCTCTAGAAGACTTATCTCTGACAGAAGATTTAGACGAAAGCAGTAGTGAAGAAGAAGATATATTTGGTTTAGAGGAGAGTGCTGAATCTCTAGCTTTGGACGAGTTGGATGCAAATGAATCCTTAGAAGACTTACCCCTTACGGAAGATTCAGACAGCAGCGAATTGGTAGAGTTAGAGGTTCTAGAGGAAAACGAATCCTTAGAAGACTTCTCGCCTACGGAAGAGTTGGATGAATTAGATGTATTGGATACAGATCAATCCAATGAGTTGGTTTCAGAAGAATCAGAAGAATTAGATACATTTGAGTCTTCTTCTGAAATGATTCCAGAACTTGAAAATCAAGAAGAAGAAGATATTTCCATCCCACAAGATAGTGATGACTTTGATTTAATGATGGGTACGGAAACATCTAGGCTTGAAGAAGATTCATCTAGGTCAGATACCAGTGTGGATGACTTCTTTAATGTATCGGATTCTAATTTATCAGCACCGTCATATTCCCCATCAATAGATTCGGATGACTTCTTTACATCAGAGCCAATAGCTTTAGATCCTCCCTCAAAATCTAGTATTTCTCATAATCTCGATGGGAGAGTTCGAGACGAAGAGGATTCTAGGTGTTCCTCGGAACTGGCTTCAGAAACGAGTCAATCTGAATCTCAAGAGGAATCTGATAATCAAAGTTTACTAGAAGAGAATCATGAATTAACTGAGGAATTGGTTAATGAAAATTTAGAGTCCATAGATTTGGAATCTACAGCCAGAGAAGACATCGATCTGAATTTGGAAGACTCTTCAGAGCTAGATGGATTGAATCTAGAGGCTCAGGAATCAGATGCTATTAGTGAAGAAGTAGATCTAGATTTAGGTGAGGATTCGGATTTAGATGCATTAAGTTTAGAGACTCAAGAGTCAGATGCCATCAATGAAGGTATGGATCTAGATTTGGGCGAGGATTCGGATTTAGATGCATTAAGTTTAGAGACTCAAGTATCAGATTCAATCAGTGAAGGGATGGATCTAGACTTGGGTGAGGATTCGGATTTAGAAGGGTTAAGTCTGGAAGCTCAAGAGTCAGATACTATTAGTGAAGAAATGGATCTAGATTTAGGTGAGGATTTAGATTTAGAAGGGTTAAGTCTGGAGGCTCAAGAGTCAGATACTATTAGTGAAGAAATGGATCTAGACTTGGGTGAGGATTTAGATTTAGATTTAGATGGGTTGAGTCTAGAGGCTCAAGAATCGGATTCAATTAGTGAAGAAATGGATCTGGATTTGGGCGAGGGTTTAGATTTAGTAGAGGCTCAAGAATCGGATTCAATCAGTGAAGAAATGGATCTAGACTTGGGTGAAGATCTAGATGGGTTGAGTCTAGAGGTTCAAGAATCGGATTCAATTTCAATTAGTGAAGAAATGGATCTAGACTTGGGTGAGGATTTAGATTTAGATGGGTTGAGTCTAGAGGCTCAAGAGTCAGATACTATTAGTGAAGAAATGGATCTAGACTTGGGCGAGGATTCGGATTTAAATGGGTTGAGTCTGGAGGCTCCATCAGATTCAATCAGTGAAGGGATGGATCTAGATTTGGGTTTAATGATTGATAGTGATGAAGACCCGAGTCAAAATACATTGATTCAAGAAATAGATGATTTTGGATTGGGAGAACCATTAAATCCAGATCCACTAGACTTATCATCCGATTTCACAGAAGATGCTGGTTTAGATCTCGATGAAACAGTGATTGAAGAACCCTCTGAAGGTCTGGATGGTTTAGATTTTTCCTTAGAGATAGAGGAGAATGCACCGGATGACTTGTCTACTCTGTTTTCAGATGAACCAGAGATGTTAGGAGATGAGGAAAGTCTTGAGGATCTTAATGAACTAACGTTATTTGAGGAAGATTTAGGCTCGACGGATGAGACATTGGAGAGTTTGGATTTTGGTGATGATTTAAATCCTCTAGATTCATCTTCTCGACAGTGGCAAGAGTTAGAAGCTTTTTTGGGAGAAGACCAGAAGCAGCGTGAAAATATCGAAATCTTTACCCAATTAGAGACATTTTTAGATGAGCCAGTGACTTTACCAAGTCCATCTCTACGACAAGAGGTCAGTGGTACACCTGCGGAAACTCTGGAAACGACTGAAGGGGAATTTGATGATCTAGAAGATTTGTTAGCGGATGCAGATCAGGCATTAGGGGGGCCACCAACGGCTAATGCGACAACGGCGCGATCGCCGAAAGCAGCGAAACGAGTTGAGCAGAATATGCGGGTTCCTATCAAACAACTCGATAATCTCAGTAACTTAGTTGGGGAATTGGTCGTTAACCGTAATAGTCTAGAGCAGAACCAAGAACGACTGCGCCAATGTCTAGATAACTTACTGTATTTGGTACAGCAACTGAGCGATGTGGGGGGTAAAATGCGAGATCTCTACGAGCGAAGTCTTCTAGAATCCGCCTTACTCAGTTCTCGCCATGGCCATCGTTCTGCTTTCTCCCCTGGCAATGGCTCAGGAGATTCCAATCAAAACGATGGTTGGGATCACATTGAAATGGATCGCTTCACTCCCTTCCATACCCTTTCCCAAGAAACCATTGAGCTGATTGTCCGAGTACGGGAATCTTCCTCCGACATCGAGTTTATCGTTGAAGAAAACGATCAAGTCACTCGTCAATTCCGCCAGGTCACCACCCAATTACAAGAAGGGTTAACGCGCACGCGAATGGTTCCCTTTGCACAAACGGCGGACCGTCTACCCGGAGCAGTACGCCGCATTGCTACAGGTTTGAATAAGCAGGCAGAAATTCATATTGAAGGAAAAGATACGTTAATCGACAAAATGATTCAGGAGCAGTTATTCGATCCGATGACTCACCTGATCAATAATGCCATGACCCACGGGATTGAAACCCCCGAGAAGCGTAAGAAATTAGGTAAACCAGGGGTGGGCAAAATTACCGTTAGAGCCTTCCACCAAGGGAACCAAACGGTGATTTCAGTTTCTGATGATGGCGCAGGGATTAATACGGAGCGGGTGAAGTCTAAAGCTCTGGAAAAAGGTTTGATTACACCCAAAGAAGCAGAATCAATGTCCCGCTTAGATATCTATGATTTGCTCTTCCATCCTGGGTTCAGTACCAAAGATAAGGCAGATAATTTTGCGGGTCGAGGTGTGGGGATGGATGTGGTGCGAGTGGCGCTGCGAGAAATTCGCGGGGTGATCACAACAGATTCAACAGAAGGACAAGGGACAACCTTTACCATTCGTCTGCCGTTAACCTTGAGTATTTCTAAAGCACTCTGTTGTATTAGTAACCATGCAAGGGTTGCCTTCCCGATGGATGGGGTGGAAGATATGTTAGATGTGCCGAAGGATCGGGTTTACGCCAATAAGGACGGTGTCCATTGCATTAAATGGCGGGATACTGAACTACCGTTCCGACCCCTAGCAGAATTGTTGCAGTATAACCGGACAATTGGCCGAGGACGGGTGTTTGGAGGTTCGGCGGACGATGACATTATCTCGATTGTGATTTTGCGCAGTGCAGGTCAGTATTTGGCGCTTCAAGTGGATCAGGTTTTAGGAGAGCAGGAAATTGTAATCAAGCAGTTAGAGGGGCCCATTCCTAAACCGGTGGGTGTCGCGGGAGCGACGGTACTGGGGGATGGTCGGATTATGCCGATCGCCGATGTGCTAGAGTTAATCGATCTATCCATGGGTCGTTCTCGACGAGATTCTCGCATGTGGGAAGAAGTGGTTCCCCCAGAACCCGAACCCATTGACAAGTCTGAGCCGACGGTATTAATTGTCGATGATTCAATTACAGTACGCGAGCTGTTATCGATGACATTTGTGAAGTCTGGATATCGGGTAGAACAGGCTCGGAATGGTTTAGATGCTTGGGAGAAATTACGAGCAGGTCTACCTTGTGACATGATTTTCTGTGATATTGAGATGCCGAAACTGAATGGTTTGGAGTTGTTGGAGCGTCTCCAGGGTGATGATATTCTCAAGGAAATTCCCATGGCAATGCTCACCTCACGGGGTGCGTCTAAGTATCAACAACATGCTGCTTCCTTGGGAGCGAAGGGATATTTCACGAAGCCGTACTTAGAGGAAGCTCTGTTAGAAGCGGCTCAACGGATGCTGAAGGGTGAGAACCTCTTAGCAGAAATCTCAGAAGAACAGTCTCAGGAGACGATGGCCGGAACTTAGCCTAAACGTGAACCATAGTGCAATCTGATGGGATTCAATCTGAGATCTAAATGGGATAAGATAGGGTTGATACACAGACGGTGCAATGGGAGGCTCAACTATGGCAATGATCACCATCTCCAAGCAGGCAATTTCTAAGATGACTTCAGAAGATGTTACCCTGCTTGCGACCCGTTTGGAGAAAGATGAATATAGTAATGCCTTTGAGGGGTTAAGGGACTGGCATCTATTGCGGGCGATCGCCTTCCAGCGTCCAGAAATGGTAGATATTGTTCAACCCTATCTCTATTTGTTAGATATGGAACCCTACGATGAGGCTTAGACTGCCATAGAAGACCCGGATTGCGAAGGATGTTGTGTATCATCAGATAGCCCATCCTTCTTCTTATTCATTAAGACTATTTTAAAGTATTATTGAAATATTATTAAAATTTGTCCCAATCATCAGCCGGATTGGATCATTATTAACCCCGATCCGGAGGGTTCCTCACTTTTCTTTGTTGAATTCTTCACTCTATGACATCTGTAATTTTGCTGTGGTCTCTGGTTTTTATTATTAGTTTAGCCGCGTTAATTAAATCCTCTGACTTTTTTACCGACTCAGCCGAAGTTTTAGGCTTATTTTTCCGATTACCTTCCTTTATTGTAGGAGTATTATTATTATCTGTTGGTACTTCTCTACCAGAACTCCTCTCTTCTCTCGTTGCCGTTTTCGATAACTCCTCAGAAATTGTCTTCGGTAATGTCTTAGGATCAAACATTGCCAATATTTTTCTCATTGTTGGCGTAGCTGCCGTTTTTAGTAAAGGCTTAATCCTAGAATACGACTTAACCAAAGTTGACTTACCCCTACTGTTAGGCTCTGCCCTACTGCTCATCCTCGCTGTCATTAATGAGCAATTCTCCCATGGTGAAGCCATTTTTTGCATCCTTGGATATATCGTTTACCTCTTCTATACCCTCAGCCATCGTACGGAAGAAGATGCGGACAACCCTAATCCTCAAACCTTTCCTATTAAAGAAGCTCTGGTTTTAGTCACCAGTTGTTTTGGGTTATATTTTGGTGCAGTTTTCACCATTGAATCCGTTACCCAAATCTCGGAAGCTTTAAACATAGGCAAACATATTATCGCCGTCAGTGCCGTAGCATTAGGGACTTCGTTACCTGAATTAATCGTCAGTTTAAATGCTGCCCGTAAAGGCAATGCAGAAATGGCATTAGGAAATGTAGTTGGCTCTAATATTTTTAATTCGTTAGTGGTGATGGGTATTCCAGGATTAATTGCGGAATTAGAAATTAACCACGATTTACTGATTATTGGATTACCTTTTTTTGCTGCCGGAACGCTTTTATTTTATACGGTTACCCAAGATAAACACATTACCCAATGGGAAGGATTATTATTTTTTGTCTTCTATGGGTTATTTATCGCTAAGTTCTTTGATTTGGTTTGAGCTGTTGTAGAGCTTTCCTCTGCTTGCAAGGTTTCTACAATACGGTTAGCGATAAATTGGGAAAAAATCTGATTACCGAGAAGATTATAATGGCAGCAATCATCGCTATATACAGGTTGAGATTCAGCATCAAAAACCGTTGCTGCATTAAAAATATTCACCTGATTGTTTTGTAGTTGGGTAAGAGCTGCCATTAATACGGGGTAACCTTGTTGCACTCCTTGGGCATAAATTTGTTCGGGATTAATTGCTTGTTTTTGTTCTTCAGGAGTAAACTGGCGTTGGGTGGGATAATATTGATTCGGTTGTAAGAAATGGAAGTATAGTCCATTTTGACTGGTTAGGGTTTGATCCATTAAAATCGAGCTATTGACCCAGGTTTGGGCAATTTTAGGATAGAGGGTTTTAGCCGTAGTATCTGGATCGGGAGGATTGAGATAAAATAGGCTAAAGGCATTAGAGGTAGGAGCTAAGACAACGGTTTCTGATGTCTTCTGTTCCTGTTGGCTTAAAAACTGTTGATAGTCTCGACGTAGCAGTTGATAATGGAACTGTTGGCTAATATAACAGAGGGCAAACCAACAAGAATTTTGTCGATTTTGGATTTTGCGAAGGGTAGCATTATATTCACGGTTTTTAATTGCTATTTCTAGATCTTTGGCAGAGAATTGATGGTTTCCCAGATTAACTAATGCTTTCATCAAGGAAGCATTGGGTAGGGATAAATGAACATTTTCGGGATAATTAAGGCTCGATAAAGCGACTTCATTAAAGCCATCAATATTAATCACCATATCGAAGCGTTGCCCCAGGGATAAGAAATAGTTAAAGACTAAGAGTTGCTGGGGTTGTTTATAGCCTCCTTGGGCAAAATTTAAGACGATGATTTCTTTGTCAGCAAATTGAGGGAGTTGCTGGAAGGTATTGGTAATAATTTGATACTGCGCTTCCGTATTGGCGATCGCCAGCGCCACCGATCCGCCAAAAATGCCAATGATGTACTGGAGATCGCTCTGTTTCATCACAGGATAATCCCTTAGGGAACCAAATTGATAATTATTAATGGTCGGCTCTTCTGGCTTAAAATCAGTATAGCCAAAATAAGGATGTAATCTCAACAGTAAACTTTCATCTAAATTGACTCCCGTATTTCCCGTTTCATTAAGTGCCCCATAGATTTGTTTTGATGCTGGGGAGCGAGTATAAAATAGTTGCTGCATTTTCAGTCCATAAAACCCTAAAGAAAGCAGTTCTAAGGACAGCAAAACACTGCCAATATTAATTAAGATGACTTTAATCCATTTTGGCTCAAACTTAAGCATGATTACTGAAGATTTGGTGGACTGAGGGTAAGCGCAATTTGACTGGCTACAAAATTGGCAAAAATATTTCTTCCGGTTTGATTATAATGGCAACAGGTATCAATATAAACCGTATTTGGCTCTTGATCAAAAGCCGCTACTCCACTAAAGAAATAGATCCCATTATCTAATAACTCTTGACTGGCTTGGAGGAGATAGGGATAACCCAATTGTACGCCATCAAAATAAGGATTACGGGTATTATTCTCTGGTGAAAATTGCTGTTGTTCTTCAGCACTAAACTGGCGCTCTGTGGGATAATATTGATTGGGCTGTAGAATATGAAAATAAGGAATATTTCGGGCTTGAAGAACGGAAGACATAGCTAAAGAAGACTGTATCCAAATCTGGGCCATGCTTTCGTAATCGCTTTCCGTGCCTTGGCTTTCCCAGGGTTGGAGATAAATTAACGATTCATCTAGAGTGGCAGATTTTTTACGTTTATCGTCAAAGTCTTCTAGGCGATCGTAATAGTTCTGGATTAAAACAGTTGAGCGTATCTGTTCCCAGAAGTAGCATAACGCTAACACACAATCTTGTTGCCCTTGCAAGCTATTTTTGAGTTTGTCCTTAATTCCAATCACCTCTAGCATGATTTTCATTTGTTCTGTAGAGAGGTTATTATGGGCTAACTGAACTAGGGGCATGACTTGCAGAGCGCTCGGCATGGAGGGTGCGATTTCTTTCTCGATATTATTGTTGGCGATCGCGACTTCATTAAACCCATCAATGTTGATGGCTAGATCCAGCTCTTGCCCTTGGGATAAAAAGTAATTCAGCGCCAGGAGTTGTTGTGGTTGCTTATATCCCCCTTGGGAAAAGTTTAAGAGGACAATTTCCTTATTGGCAAATTCGGGTAAATTGTTCAGGGTTCGGGCAAGGGTAGGATTTTCAATTTCATTCATGTAATAGAATGTGGCAACGGAGCCGCCAAAAATGCCTACCAGCACCTGATTTGGATTTTGCCGAATGTAGGGATAATTCAGTTGAGAAACTAAACCATAATTGTTGGCATTAAAAACAGACTGAAATTCAAATCCTCCAAAGCCTGTACCGGGTTTAGCAATATAGCCCAAAAAGGGATGTAAAATTTCGCTGATATTCTCTTCTAAGCGAATCCCTTGTTGATCGAGGTTGATGGGATTGTCTTCTGGGTTGTCTGAATTATCCGGCGATCGCCCATAATAGAGTTGCTGATGTTGAGCTGCATAAAAGCCTAAACACACTCCCTCTAGCAAGAGGAACATCAAAACCAGATTGATGCCTAGAATTTTAATTACGTTGCCCAGAGGAGGCAATTTTTTCAGTCCCTTCATCGATCAACTATCATGAACCTTGTTTGAGAGATAGCTTCCCTGGGGTCGCCATGACAACCATTTTATCGGTCAACGTTATAGTATAGTTGAGAGCCAAACGATTTGGATCGATGTTCAGTTTCAACTCAAGGGGCGATCGCATTGACTGCAACTGTTGCCTTTACTCAACCTATCCATCAAATTAAGATTGCTCCTGGAAGTATGGTAACTATTCCTGGAGTCAGTTGGCAGGAGTTTGAACAAATTTTACACGAATGGGGCGAACATCGCAGTGCCAGATTAATCTATAGTCAGAGGACATTAGAGATTATGGTTCCTCTACCGGAACACGAACGACCCAAAGAACTGATTGCCGATCTGGTAAAAGCCTTACTCCGCAAAGCAGGCAGGCGCTTTGAATCGTTCGGATCGACCACATTTAAACAGGAAGGAATCGCAGGAGTTGAGCCGGATGCTTGCTTTTATATTCAGAATTATGAGCGTATCATTAATCGCCATCGACTGCAAATTGGCGATCCTCCTCCTGACTTAGCTATTGAAATCGATATTACCTCTCGGACTCCCTTAGCGGCGTATGAGGCGATCGCCGTTCCAGAACTCTGGGTGTACGATGGTTAACATCTCACCCTCTATCTGCTGCAAGAAAATGGGCACTATACAGCGTCCAAAACCAGCCCCCTGTTTCCCTAGATCCACCTCACAGAAATTATTCCCACTGCCATTAAGCGCTCTTGGCAAGTGGGAAGCAGCGAAGCTTTGGAAGAAGCCGAAACAGCTTGTATTCAAAGCAAGGATTAATTTCCATCTTCAGTCCGTTGGATCAATGTCCACTGAACGTTAATACTCATCTACATACTTCTCGTGAACCCAATGATACTTTTGTTGCCAGTCTTGCACTCGGATTAAACCGCCAAATGTGGGGTCTTTCTCTTTCAGGAAAGCATGAAACTGTCGCAGGATGGGGCCCAAGGCTTCAATGGCTGTTCCCCGTTCGAGGTTGGGAGCATCATCTGTGCTGGCCGAGTCTAGAGGTGTATATCCGTCTTTTGTAGCCGTATCGATGCTTTTTTGGGTGAGATCCCAGTCCTGAGCTATCTGGCTAAAGGCCATATCGTCAATTAACAATTTACCGGTAGAGGAGACGATGGGAGCGATTAAGCTGATAGTACGAGTTACGGCAGTGAGGTAAGGAGTTGCTTTGGCAAACCATTCGCGAGGTAAATCGAGGAAATACACGCCTTTTTGTTGGTCTTTGGGGTTATTGGAGGATTCGGCGTTGATTTCGGGGAGAGGTTGGCGCGAATGCTCGCACCAGAGCGTGAGTTTCACTTTAATGGAGATGGCTTTTGGGCGGTCTAAAAAGCCAGTTTCCACCTGTTCCAGACTGAACAAACGAGGCCCTTCTCTGGCTTCGTCGTTAAACATCTGGATGAATTGGGTAAATTGCTCGTCTAAGCGACTCAACAGACGCTGATCATTGCTGAGTGTTTGTTGACTAAGTTGTTTCACTTGAAGGAGTTCTTGGTGCAGTGCGGCCTGATTCTCCAACAGTTTGCTCAAAGTGAGTTCGGGTGAGGTTTGGGCTGTGGTGGTATTGTGCATGAGTAAATCGATGTTTTGCCATTCATCGCAACCAGAAACATTACAGGGGTATTCGGAGCGTCCTTTTGCTTTACTGGCAATCAGCTTTTCCACTTCAAATTGTCCTAAACCCGGTTCATTCTTGCCGCAGGGTTCGATGCAGGGAACCATAATCTCGCAGCGCAAGCCTTCCCAAAAGTATTCCACGAGCCATTTAACCTCGTGGGTGAGTCGATGGAGGAAAAATTCGGGATAAGCGGCGCGGACGGTGATGCGAACATTGGTGTTAATCTGTTCCAGGAAGGCGCGACCGTTGTAATCATTGTCGAGAATTAATCCGCGCTGCCAGTGAACGCTATCTGCGTAGTTATCGCGTCCTAGGGAGTATTTGTGCAAGCGCACGATCAGTTGATAAAACAAGCCTTCCGCTTTGGCCAGTTGGCCTCGGTCGTCTACAATGCGGCAGATTTGGATTTGCTGCTGTTCTCTATCGGAGATTTTGGTTGTACTGGAGGTCAAGCCCCTGCAAATTCCTCAGTTGAGAGATCGCCTCTGGCAGGTCACTCAGTTGGTTATTATTGAGGGTAAGCTCCTGCAAATGGGTCAGTTGAGCGATCGCCTCTGGCAGGTCACTCAGTTGGTTGTTATCGAGGTCAAGCCTCTGCAAATGGGTCAGTTGAGCGATCGTCTCTGGCACTTCAGTCAACCCCAGATTACTCAAATCCAGCTTGGTTGACTCTTCCTGCTGTGCTGCTGCTATCCGCTCTTCCGCTTTGCGATACGCTATATTTGCTTCCATAATCCTTCTCCATTCCCAGAGCGGGACTCTATTGTATGTAACCTTATGGATTCATTTGCTGTACAAAATCTTGGTAAGTTATAATTTTTGTACCGGCAAACGCCCCTAAAGTTAATAAATCTGCATCCCCTGTAATCAAGAAATTAGCTTGACTATCTTGAGCTAAGGCTAACAAAAAATTATCTTTGGCATCCCGACAAACAGAAACCTCTGAGACAATTTCTATAGATAAACCAATAATGTCTAAAAATTCTAGGAGTTCTTGGACTTTCTCCACTGAAAAGTATTTTTGCAGTTTTGGTTTTTGGGTCACCCGATTAATTTCTTCTTTGATTTGCTCGCACAAGACCACTTGAATGCTCTGGCTGACGATTAGTTCTTTCAGATTGCCTAATTCCTTGCCAATCAGGAAACTAATCCAAAGATTAGTATCGATAATCACTTTAACTGGCGGATTGTTGAGCATAAATTTCACTTCTTACCGCTTCAACTTCTTGAGTAATGGTATCTAGGGATAGTTCATCCGTTTGGAAGGACTCTAAAAGGGCAGTTAATTTACTGTCTAACAATTCTTTAGCCAGTTCTTGACTTAATTGTAGTTTTTCCGGTTCGGGTAGTTGTTTGACCAAGGTTAAAACTTGCTCAAAGTTGAGGGAGAGTTGATATTGAGTTGAAGTCATGACTTCCGAGACTTGAGAATACAGCTATATTTTAACTTAAGCGATCGTGTAAGTTTAGAATGGAATAATGAAGATCGAGATTAAGCCGCAAACCTTGCAAGACTATCTCAATTTAAGCTATCCCATTACACTATACCCAGAAGTAGAGGGAGGGTATACGGTGGCGATCGCCAATTTACCCGGATGTATTTCCCAAGGCGATACCCTAGAAGAAGCCATTGCCAATATCCAAGATGCCAAAACTGCCTGGATCGAAACTGCCTACGAATGTGGCGATGACATTCCCTTACCCAGTTAGATCGATTACACTTTAACTTAGACGCGCTACCAGCTTATTCCCTAGCGTAAAGTGCTGTCATTGAGTGGCAACAATTTGAGTAATGGATTTCCAATTTTCTAATCATGCTTTAGACGAGATCCGAAAACGGAATATTCCTATAGCTTTGATAGAAGCGGTATTAGCTAGTCCCCAACAAACCCTAAAACAAAGTGAAGCGATCGAAATTTATCAATCTCAACTTGACTTTGGTACGGGTAAACTGTACTTGCTAAGAGTTTTTATTAACATTACTGTCAACCCCTTGCTTGTAGTTACCGTTTATCGCACCAGTAAAATTCAAAAATATTGGAGGAACCCATGAAAGTTAAATACGATCGCCAAGTTGATGTACTGCGAATCACTCTCAAAGAAGTAGTCATTGCCGAAAGCGACGAAGAAACACCCGGTATTATCCTAGATTTTGACGAGCAGGGTAATGTTGTCGGTATCGAGATCCTGCAAGCTTCTCAACACATTGACAACCCTGAAGGAATAGAATACAGCATTAGTCCATCAGTGCTTACATTTTAAGTTACTTGTTTTTAACTCAGAGCAGGAGGTAATTGTATCATGGACGAGCTAGAGCAATACCGCACTATTATCAAAACTTTATTATCAGAATTTACGACTCGTCAATCTGCTAATCCTGACATCTTAGAACTTCAGAATAAAACCGTATTTGATACGACTCAAGAGCATTATGTTGTCATGTCTGATGGCTGGAAAAAGAATGGTTCTCGTATGCATGGATGTTTGATGGATATTCAGATTATTAATGGTAAAGCTTGGATTCAACTCGATGGGACAGAATACGGTATTGCCCTCGATTTAATGGAGGCTGGAATTCCCAAAGATAAGATTGTTTTAGGATTTAAAGAACCCTCGATTCGACCCTATACTGGATTTGCTATAGCGTAAAGATGAGTCAGGTTCAAACTGTATTGAGGGTATCTATAGCAATGAAAGAGTTGATTAGGACAGTGAGGTTATGGTTTAAGGCAATAGGCAATAGGCACTCTAGCAAGAGAAAATGTCCTAACTCTCCCTTTCTCTGCTATAAAACCAAACCCTCTAATCCTGGAACATTCGCTAGACGTACATCATTGCTTAAGAAAAAAGTAGAATTTCTTTGCAGAGCAGATGCGATCTAAATTGCATCTGGAGTGCGTAAGTTTTTTGTGGCTCTTAATTGGGCAGCCAATTCAGCATTTTCAGGTGAAACAGGCACCGTAATCAGATGCTCTTGATTAAGAATAATCTCGCGATACTGTTGAGCCAGTTCCCTATTACCTAGCCGTAGTGGATGGACTAAAACTTCTGTTAAAGTTAACGTAGATGTGACGAATTGAAACTCACCTTGACTCATAGCATGAAAAAAGCACGAACCAACTCCAAATAGGCTTCATTTTGTTTAATGAAGTATATTAGAAGTGCTGTATCTAAGCCAACCACTTGACCTTGGAGTTGTATCAACCATTCTATGAGGCACGTTCGAGATCTACATACTCTTGGGCATCAAGTCCATGCCAAATATCTTTCCCCAATCCTTCTAAGTCCATAATGTTACGCTTACGTTGGATAAGCATACGCTGACGTACCGTTCCAGCTAACTCTCCTAGCAAGCGAAGTTATTCATCTGGGGTTAGAGTCTGAACTTGGTGGCAAATCTCTTGATAGGTAGCCATCTATCTTCTTTCTGGAAAAATCCGTTTTTTATATTAATCGCCATTGAACCCGCTTCATTGTACCACCAAAGGAAACTGCCACATTATATCCAAATTGTTAATTGTTAATTGAACCTCGATAAATCGCATCCGCAACTCGACACACCTCTACCATCTGCGGCAGATCGTGGACTCTTACCATATCGGCACCTCCAGAAATGGCTGCACAACAAGCGGCGGCTGTACCCCAAATCCGTTTTTTCGGGTCAGATTCGTTTAAAATATGACCGATAAAACTCTTGCGAGATGCACCAATTAACACTGGATAACCCAGTTCTCGCAGTCTGGGAATCTGGCGCAAAATCTGTACATTTTGGTCGTAAGTTTTGGCGAAGCCAATCCCCGGATCGATAATTATATCTTTGATTCCCGCCTTGAAAGCCTTCTGAATTTTCTCCCCTAAAACCCCAACAATTTCGCCCATTAAATCTTCATAGTTGGTCAACTGTTGCATCGTTTCTGGAGTCCCCCGCATATGCATTAAGATGATTGGGACTCCCAGTTGAGCGACTGTCGCCAACATTTGGCTATCGAAATCTCCACCTGAAATATCATTCACCCAGTCTGCACCTGCCTCTACCGCAGCCTTAGCAACTTCGGAGCGCGTCGTATCAATAGAAATAGGAATCGTGCCATAGGGTTCCGGTAAATTTCGCAAGCTTTCAATGACCGGAATCACCCGATTCAACTCCTCATCGAGGGAAATTTGAGGACTACCGGGGCGGGTGGATTGTCCACCAATATCGACCACATCTACTCCATGATCGACTAAATATTGGCTGTGGGCGATCGCCGTTTCTAAACGATTAAACTGCCCTCCATCACTAAAACTATCTGGCGTAACATTCAACACTCCCATAATGTAGGTTTTCATCCCCCAATCAAAGGAGCGTCCCCGCACGATCCAAGCCATAATCTTTTTGTCCTGAGCCAACCTAACGTTTTATAGCATTTTTTATAAAGCGACGCTTAACAAGGGGCTAAGTGCCCCTTGCCTCCCAAGGACTGATGAATGGCAGGCTTAGAGGAAAATGGTATTAGGGGCTTGGCCAACCAACCCCTACGCCATCAGCAATTCACCCATGGAATTACTGGTAATTGACAATCCGGGCAAACCCTTTTGCATCCAGACTTGCACCACCAACAAGAACACCATCAATTTCCGTTTGGGCCATAATCTCATCAATATTTTCTGGTTTAACTGAACCTCCATATTGAATCGGCACATCCTGATTCGAGAGCTGAGAACGAATCAAACCAATTACCCGGTTGGCTTCCTTAGAATCACAAGTTTTTCCGGTTCCAATTGCCCAAATTGGCTCATAGGCAATCACCAATTGACTTTGATCGATCCCAATTAAATCGAGATCCAATTGGGAACTAATATGAGATTCTGTTTCCCCATTCGCTCGTTGTGCTTCTGTTTCTCCCACACAGAGAATGGGGATTAGCCCATGTTTCTGAGCCGCTTTCAGACGTGCATTAACCGTTTTATCCGTTTCGCCAAAATACTCCCGGCGTTCGCTGTGACCAATGACCACATACTGTATTCCGATCTCCGTCAGCATGGGTCCCGAAATTTCACCGGTATAAGCACCCTGGTCTTCCCAGTGAATATTCTGAGCGCCCAGATCGACACGAGTGTCCCTTAATTTTTCTGCCAGAATCCCTAGATCTGTAAAGGGAGCGCACAAAACGACGGTTCGTTGTGCGGGGGTTTGTTCCAATTGAGAGAGAAATGTTTGCACAAACTCTAGGCTCTCGGCCTGGGTTTTGTGCATTTTCCAGTTACCTGCTAAAACTATCTTTCGCACTGATGAAGTAATCCTCAGACTAAGCAATATTCATAAGCTCAAAGGAGCATCGTATCTTGTTTTGGGTGCTTCCGGCAATCGTTATGTCAAATCCCAAAAATCACGCTACACATCAATCCCCGTGTCCCCGTGTCTCCGAGTCCCCGTGTCAATCATCTGTCGCAAACATCTAAAGAGTTGATATTACCTGGGGCGATCGCCAATTTTGTATAGAATTGTAAAGGAATTGGATCGTTGGAGAACTACAACCCTTATGGCAAACGTTGAAATTTACACTTGGAGTACCTGCCCCTTTTGTCTGCGAGCCAAAGCGCTGTTAAACCGTAAAGGTGTTGACTATATTGAGCATTGTATCGATGGAGACGAAGATGCACGAGATGAAATGGTAAAGCGCACGGGCGGCCCGCGATCACTCCCTCAAATCTTTGTTGACGACAAGTATGTGGGCGACTGTAGCGGTATTTACGACCTTGATGCCCAAGGAAAACTTGACCCCATTTTAGCGCTATAGCAGAGTCTGTAGGGGCGAAAAAATTTTCACCCCTACATAAGTTAATTCACTGCCATAGAAATCACTTTCGCTGGCTTAAAGAGGGGAAAACCATCAGGAGAAAGTACAATTGTGCCCTCCCTATCTCTCTCCACATCACAGAAGACATAATTACCTTGTTCATCTTGTTTCAAGCACAATTCTCCATTCACCCGTTCATAATCAGGAGGATAAAATTGTGGAATTCCTTGTAATTCCAGCACTTGACCCGTGTCATCTTTAACCACAGGACAAACCAGTAAATTGCCTTGGCGATCGAATACCCAGTCTTGAGTCTGGGGATGGCGAACCGGGTTTGCATAAATTGGCAAACCCTCCAATGTTTTCAATGGTATGCCCTTATCATCACAAAGAACTGTTAAAAATACGGGTTCCCCATCAGGATTTCGCACCAACTCCTGAGTCCGAGGATCGTAGAGAGGAATGGAATGATCGCCACTATTTTCTGTAATTTTTAACTCTGGATGGGGGGGATATAAACTGGGCAACTCACCCTCATCAATAATCGCCAACTCTCTCGTATATTGCACAGCCGCCTTCGTAAACCCGGAGCGATTCAAAAACGCCTGCATCCCCGTCTGTTGGGCAGAAACCAGGATATCCAAATGGCTCACCTTCATCTCATAAGCCTTATCAAGTGCTGCATCAGTCAGCAATTGAATTGTCTGAGGATTGCGGCATTCCGGCTCAATGTAGAGTCCCAAAACCGAACCCACACGCCGTGGCTTAAACGGATTATTCAGTTTATGTTCAGATTGCCATTCTAGGGGTAAATCCGGTGGCGGTGCTTCATCATAACAGTAAACCAACAAACAGCCCACAATTGAGGGAGCATTCTGAGTATCTTCCAATACCCATCCATAACTCAGGGGACGTTTGAGCTGTTGCACGATATAAGCCTGGAAGTTAAAGTCAGACTTAATCGATAAAGCTGGATCTGCCATTTCTCGTTCATGGGCAAACTTAGCCCATAATGGCGCAATTTCTGCCACATCTTCCAGAGTCGCCAGACGGCAAGTGTACGATATGTTTTTCGAGAAGTTAAACATGAGGGTAATTTATGGGAATTTTAGGAATTATAGAAAAGAGAGGAAAGGCTTGGGGGTAATTTCTACTATTCAATCGCCCCTAATTCAACTAGGCTCCTTTCCGTTTGCGAGAGACAATTTGACCTAAGCCAACAACACCGATGATGATCAAACTCCCCACAGTACCAGGTTCGGGCACAGATTCTATATCCGTTCTAAAACTTGCCCCAATATGAACAACTTTTCCTGGACTATAGGAGTAGAGTTGCTCGTAAATTTCAATGGTGCGATTCCCACCATTTTCATTGAGAACATGAGTTCCTACTGGAACATATGATGTGGATAAACCTTGTAAATTATTCGTAAATAAATCAGAACTAACTGGCTCTGGATCGAGGAGTAGATCGCCAACAAAAGATGCATTGGGAGTAATATGATAAGCACCGGTAAAGAATCCATCAAAACCAAAATTACTCAAGATTTGATTGGCAGTATAGGCAAACTGATTATGGTCTGTACCAATGAAAATACCTCCCCCTGCATTTTGTAGAGCTAAAGCTTGGTTCACCGTTGCAGCACTAGCTGAAGCAGTCAAACTATTGGAGATTCTATTACGAAAGAAAAAAGCACTGTCTAGAATGAATTCAGGTTGCTTATTTACAGCCCAAGTATTCAGTGCCAATAAATCATCTTGGTTGAGCAAAGAAGTAGAATAAATAGTACTGTCAAACCAGATTTGATCGTAATATCCAAGGGGTTTGGAATTGAGCCAGGATGCTAAATTCCCGGATACATGCGTTTGCACAAAATCAACATCAAATACCGTACCCCCTTTATAATTGTCAAGAGCATTAGCGATCGGTTGGCGAAAACTCCCAAAATTACCTGTGCCATATCCACGAGTAGAATTGAGGTAAAGAATCTTATCGAGTGATTGGGCAATAGGAGACGTATAATTCTGGAGATTTTGCAAAAAATTATCTCTCGTTATCGTCTCACCAGGTAAATCTCTGAGAAAATGGATTAGGGTTTCCCCTTGGGCATTTTCTGCCATTAGATTCAATGCAGTCTGCGACTCACTCTCGGAAACACCCATAAGATTAAAGAGCAAGTCTAATAATTGATCTTCTGCTCGATCTAGAGGTAAGTGGGGTTCCACATCAATTGGACGATTTAATTGCTCATACATATCCTCGACAAAATCGTTGAATTGTAGCTCTTCAATTAAATCTTTTGATTCAAATTCTTCATGCTTATAAGCATCATAAAAATCACGCAGTTGCTGCTCCATGTCTGGGGGCAAATCCTCAGATTTTCCAGTTCTAATAAAATCTTGCAGTTCTGCTGGATTAAGAGTCATAGAGAGTTCGGTATCAATTGACTGATTGAGCTTGTCGTGAATCTCATTCAGAAAATACTCGAATCCCAATTCATAACCTGACTCTAAGTACGCAACATCTTTATCCTTAGATAAACCGTAAACAAACTCCAGAAAGTCATTCACCTCTGGAGACAGATCATTTAGATTTCCAGTTTGGGCAAAGTCTTCGAGTTCACCAATTGATAACTTGTCATTGCCAAACTGAAGATAATTAGCTGCCCAAACTGGAGCAGCAATATTGAAGATAGAGATAACTCCAACAAACGAGAAAGCTTTGAGGCAATTTTGTAAGATAGACATGATCGTTATTCCTCTCAAGGGTAGATGTGAACGGTGAAAAAGTTAGAACAGTGTCTCAACTGACTTACAACAAAGTTGAGCAGAAGCCAGACACGCCTCTATAGGAATCTCAGTTTTTTCAGGTCATTTTTATGCAAAATCTCCTATTTTGTAATAAAACTTTATCTTTGAGTGGCTATGGAGTACCTCTCGATCCCCCTAAATCCCCCTTTTTAAGCAGGGGGTTTTCATTCTCGCCTTAAAAAGGACAAGGTGGGGGGATGGGGGGATAGGGAGATAGGGGGATAGGGGGTTTTTATCCTATTATTAAATGTCAACTTTTGAAAAAAAGGATAAAATTCTCTCCCCATCAGACTTTGAGCGTTCGCAAAAAATGACTTTGAAAACCCCCTGCTTTTTAAGGGGGACTTTCTTAATTCCCCCCTTTTT
The DNA here is from genome assembly GCF_017746735.1 of Roseofilum sp. Guam. Lineage (NCBI taxonomy): Bacteria > Bacillati > Cyanobacteriota > Cyanophyceae > Desertifilales > Desertifilaceae > Roseofilum > Roseofilum sp. Guam. Next base: position 19,136 of record NZ_JAGHZN010000063.1, read on the forward strand.
TAAGGGGGGTTAGGGGGGATCTTTTACGCTTGCTGTTGTCTCAACTGTTGCAACTCCTGCCCCGCCGTCGCAATACGCTGTTGCAACAGAGCAATTTGCCCTTGGTTATTCCCCACTTGGGGCTGTCCCTGCTGCTGAACCGCATCCCGCATTTGGGCTGCCGTATTCGCCGCTTGTTGCGTCACATTACGATTCGCTTCCGCTTGGGGGCTATAAACCCATCCGTAAATGGGGTACTGCATCGAGCCATACATCAGCCAGCATAGAGCGTATCCTCCGCCGTATATCCTACTGATTTGATAAAACTGGTTTATGACCATTTGACGTGCCTGACCACCTTGGTTAATAAGTGTCATGTTCCTGATGTTCTGATAACCGGTAATCCCCCTAGTGCGGATTTGGCTATTCCAGTAGTTAGCTTGACCTTGGTAGTGTTGTCGCAAGCCTTCATAATGATTGACTTGCGTATTGATCTGATTCGTTTGTGCTGTTAAGCTCTGGATCGTCCACCGAAGTTGCCGAATTTCCGATTCTTTCGCAGCAATTCGATGGGCCAGCGTCGTCAGTCACGTGAACTTAGGCTCGTATTGTGTGGGAATACCACCTGGATTGAGCATGAAACTCGCCATTAAACTGCGCTGAGTATCATTCAATGCCGTGCTACTCAGAACATTCAGCGCTTTAATAACTTGCTGACCTTCCGCACTACCATCAAACAGAGGACGGCCATAGGAACTCCTAACCCCGTTGAGCATCACCGGTTGCAGTACATTTTTCTGGTCGGTTGTCAAGCTGTTCCAAGCATCTTTAACGGTAGCCGGAACAAAAGGATTTCCTGGCTCTGAGCCATCAAAGAAAGTTCTCTCATCACCTGAAGCACCCTTGAGAAAGTAACCACTAAGCTGGTCTTGCTGATCTTGAGTCAAACCACTAATGGTTTGTAGTAAATCAATGATTCCATCTGGGTCACTGCCATCAAACAGAGGTGTAAACTTAGCATCGATCCCATTTTTCAGGGCCGGGCCGATGTCGTTTTGTTGGGCAGGACTCAGCAGTTTCCACGCTGCCTCCAAATCCAAAATTTGCTGGGGAATCGGAGCAGGGCCGGTAGGAGGAGTCGGTTGTTTATTCTTATTCTTGAACCACAACACTGCACCACCAATGGCCGCACCAACCAGAGCAATACCGCCCAAAACCACACCAATCTTGCCTAAAATGGGCAAGCAGAGGAATTTAGGAATCAGCGTCTTAGTGATAAAGTTGCCCACTTTTTGCAGAATGGGAACTGCTTTGGCGATGAAGCCACTCACCTTCTTGACAACGCTAACCACAGTCTTCACAACAGGAACAATGACCCTCTTGACAAAGCCAACGACTTTGCTGACAGTCCTCTTAACCCAATTCCAGGCTTTCTTGAAGAAGGCTGGGCGTTCTCCAGCGTAGCTCGAACCATTCAGAGTTTCAAGAGTCGAGAGAAGCTCTGTATCCTCAAAAGTATAGGCCTTGCCTTGAGTCAACAATCCAGCTTGGACTGCGAGTCCCAAATTGAGCAAACCCGCTCCAGTTTCGCTATCCCAACCGGGTGTATGCAAATCGATCGCCGTTTCCTTAAGAATCGCCTTAACTTGAGCCGCATTCAAATCCGGATTTGCTGCCCAAACTTGCGATGCTGCACCCGTCACTTTCGCTGTGGCAATGGAGGTTCCCAAAGTAGCCGGTTGTCCCAATGCTGTATCCCCGTAATCCACATCTTCCAGGGAAGTCAAAACTTGAGCCAACATTTTTTGAGTAGCAGCTAAAGCTTTAGTTTCTTCCTCTGGAGACAGAAGACGATTTTCCGAGTTTTCGGTATTTTCCAGAATGGGGTCAAGGGTGGCAATGCCCCCTGTTTCCAGATTCTCAGCACTGAAGTTCTCACTCAATAAGGGCAGAATGGTCGTTTCGCTACTCGTAATGTTTGTAGCTGGTTCTGGAACAGAAACAACAGGAGGTAGGGGCGAACGGCCGTTTGCCCCTACAGCGGTAGGATTTGTAGCCGTCCCATTCTCTGGCACGGGAGCAACCGCAGGCACAGAGCTGGCATTCTCCACACCAGGATTTTCTGACTGCTGCATCAGAACCTGAACTAACTCAATCTCCTCTTCAGTTAAGCCAGCAAAGACATCTACTTCAGGATCGCTCGTCAGGGTAGTCGGATCGTCAGCTCTCGCTCCGTAGGCGAGAATATCCAAACCTTGACCGTAGCTGGAATACTCTGCCCGTTCTGCGGCTTCATCGGCTGCACCAACGGTGATAATGTTGTCGAAATCCTCAGACGCTTGTCCCAAGGCAGACATCACCGCTTCCCCTTGGTTCCCGGCGGCGGCAACAATCAAAACATTGTTATCGCGAGCATATTTGAGGGCATCAATTTCCGGTTGGGTAAATTCCGTGCGGGTGGTAATGGAGCCATCGGGATTTTCTTGGGTTAAATCAAAGCTGAGGTTAACGACAGCGTTGGGTTGCTCAGAGTCTTTGGCTGCATCAACAAATTCTACGAGAGAATCGGCCCATTTGCCAGAACCAACGGCACGTCCTAACCACAGGGGAGCATCATCATTAACGCCGTCAATACCGACGTTGTTGTTTTGAGTCGCCGCAATGACTTCTAAGACTTTTGTCCCGTGGTCATCTCCTTCCCCTTCGGCTAACAAGGGATTATCGTCACCGTCGATGTAGTCTTTACCCAGGGTAATCCGACTGTCGTCAATGTCGGGATTGATTTCAGCAAATCCCGTGTCGATAACTCCGACGAGGGGTTGGTCTTCTGAGTCGAATTCAAATTTACCGGCAAGAGCGTTAACATCAGCAAACTCATCTTCGGTTAACTCGGCAAAAGCTGCTTCGAGTTCGGCGTTGAGTTCGGCAATGAGGTCATCTTGCTCTTGTTCGGTGGGTGCGTCAGCCGGTGGCTCTTCGTTGACGATATCGGGGTTTTCGGTAATTTCCGCTAACTCTTCTTTCAGCTCGCTGAGAATATCTTCGAGTTCGGGAACCAGTTCGGTGTCGAGGTCATCGGTGATGGTGGCGACTACATCTTCGGGTTCTAGAGTATCCCAAACATAGTCGAGAATTTCTTGACCCAGTTCGGTTTCGCGCCAGTCGTTCTCTGCATCAATGACATCATCGAGATCGATCGCATCACCGGTTGCGCCTTTGATGCGGAAGATGATGTCGTTGTAGTCGTAGTCGCTGCTGCCATCGACGCGGATATCTTCCATGACGAAGGTATTGCCATCTCCGGTGACATCGGCAATTTGTCCGACATGGAAGCCACCATCAGGGTTAGCGGTGGAGAGGGAGAATAAGGGACGACCGGAACCGCCGATACTGGGATTGTCAAAGACTTGTTGCACGGTCTTGTTAGGAACGAGCATGATGCCAAAGGTATCGCCAGGGCGCATCTGCACGGTTTTCACGCCAGCAAATTCCCCTTTATTCCAGTTCTTTTCGCCTAGAGTGCCCTCGAATTTCGCACCTTCTGTTTTGTCAGAAATGACGATTTGACCCAATTTAGAGGCATTCTCGGCTGGTAAATCGCTATCGGTGGGGGCGGGTTCACCTAAATCTGGGTCAATCGACGAATCGGTTGATAAATCTGCCCCTACATCGGATGTGGGTTCGGTGGTTTCGATACCCAAGGCGCGAGCGGCGGCTTCTTGGATGAAGGCTTCTGAACCGGGTTCTAGGTCGTCCATGCCGTCTAAGCTAAAGAAGGCGACTTCTCCCCGATATTTCCCCCCGTCAAAGAGGTATTCGACTTCAACCTTTCCGGTTTCGCCGACGGTGAAGATGCCGGTTGGCGCTGGCGACTGTTCTTGGGTAACCGGTTCTACTGGCGCGAGTTGCTCGCTCTCTTCATTTTCGTCTGAGGCTTCATCGGAGTTGTCGGCGATCGCCTCTTCCGAGTCCGTAGGAGCTGATTCCTCCAGGTTGTCGGCGATCGCCGCTTCATTGTCTGCGTCAGCTTCAACGACCTCATCTGCAACGGTAAGGGACTCCCCCGTATTTTCACCCGCTTCAATTTTCGGATCGGCCTTATCGACAGTGAGTTCAGGGTCAACAACCTCTTGATCTCCTGAGTCAGCATCAGGCACATCGCTTAAAGCTTGCACAACTACGCTCTCTTGGGAACTGTCAATTTCTGATTCAGTATCAAGAACATTGGCTTCTTCAACGTCTTCTGCGGTAGGGAAGTTGGTAATAAACTCAATCTCCTCAATTTCCGAGTCTGGAATCAGATCCGCCTCAGCCGTCTTCAACTCTTCCCCATCCGTTGTAGGGGCGAGGGATTCGTCCCCCGCAGTAGTATCCGATTGCGTGTCTTCGACTTCAGCTTCTGATGCATCAGAGACTTCTGGCGCGTCTACCTCTGGAACCTCGATATCCTCTAGGGGAAGGGGATTGGGGGTTTCGTCGAAGCCATCCACGATACCACTGGGGGTAAGGATAGGTTCGAGAATGAAGGTGTGAGAGTTCTGGGGTTGGGTGGTTTTGGACGATGGTTTGTCAAACCAGTCGATTAAAGACATGAGTTCATCCTCGGCAATGCACAATCGATAATTGAGCAGAAGCAACGAAGGCTTCTATAGAGTTCTCAGGTTTTGGAGGGGTGGTTTTATGCAAAATTAGAAATTTTGTAATAAAAATTCATATTTTTCCGGAGCTGCTCAGTTATCAAAATTCTCTAAAGTGATTGTCAGGCAAAGATTGTAGGGGATATTTGCCTCTTGTCTTAATATGAAATTTTGTAAAGAGTTTCGGGTGAAGGGGGAAAGATCGCCTTCTGTTTCGTCCTAAAATTTCCTGGAGGCGATCGCTCTGCCTTAACTTGTCCTCGTTGGCGTAACCTCAGTTTTGGTTAAGGGCATTTAGCGTGCTGATAAAATTTGATTAGCCGTGAACCTTAATTCAGGAAAAACCCTGGACTCAATCTCCTCTTCTCGTTGAAATACAGCTTCATCATAAAAGCCAGAAACCAAGGTTAAGATCGTCACCTTTTCTCCAATAGGATCGACGACCCAATATTCCTGAATTCCTAATACTGCATATTCTGAGCGTTTATGGCGATAGTCAGTTGTTTGAGTTGAAGGACTGACAACTTCTACAACCAAAATAGGGGGAGATTCATCTAATTCAATCACCACTTCTCGGTTAGCTAAATCTTCGCACTGTTCTAGGGGTAAGAGCGTTACATCCGGAATGCGTGAAGTGTCCCATCTTCCTCCACGAGGAGAACGAACTCCAATTCTCATATCTTTAGATGTCCAAGGAAGTCCCTGTCGGGAAACTTCTGCCTTAAAGCAATCATTAATAAATTCAGCGATCGCTCCATGCTTCCCAGTCCCTAAACTCATCGCAATTAATTCCCCCTCAACCAATTCATAGCGAGTATTTGTCCCATCGTCATACTGGAGATATTCGGCAAACGTTAATTTTTCAGTCGCAATCACCAACTTCTGACTCCTTATTCCTTGCGTCTGACTTTATTTTATAATCAGGCTCTGGTTACTGACCTTGACTTCCTGGGACGGTTGCCATTGAATATACCGCAAGCGATAATGCGACCCATTGCTGGTGCGATCGCCCTGGGGTAGAGCAAGTTCTTGCACCTCAATGTCCGGTGATAGATTCCCTAAGATCCTAGAATCAAAGAGGACTAAAGTATTCACTCTCGGATCGAGCAGAGCAAAATCGTCAGTCAGTATCATTCCCAAAGTCGCAGAGAAATAGTCGCGAAAATAATAGGACACTAATCGTGCATAATGACCACTAGAAAGAACCGTGGTACTTGAGGCGGGAAAGTTTTCGTAAATATCCCTCTTTTGTCACTCTGCCGAAAGAGGGCTAGAATAAGAGGGAAGGTAAAGAGCTGAAGAGTAGAGTAGACGATG
>NZ_JAGHZN010000064.1:0-43675 GCF_017746735.1 Roseofilum sp. Guam
GGAATGATTGTCCAAATTACCAAAGGAGAAATATATGCCATCAGCATTGCCTGGAGATATTCGTGAATCAATTGCTATTTCCAATGCTAAAAGCGTAGCCGAACAGCCAGCTCTGCTTGCTAATCTGGCATTTGCCAATGTAGTTGCCAATACTAATCTATCTCAGCAAAATGCCCTGTCCAACCAACAGGCAATGAACCAACTAGCGATGACAGTCACCGCTAAAGCTGTCAATAAAGTATCAGACTTGACTCCACTAGAAGCTTTGGCTGTTAACAAGTTATATACAGGTAACGATGTGGCTCAACAACTAGCCGATCTCAGGGCTGTGAGCAAACTATAGTTTTTTTCAGCTAGGAATTACCTCAATAGTAAAGAATAAACAAATCTTCACCAATTCAGAAAGGGTAAATCATGTCGGATTCTTCCATACCAGATGATATCCAGGAATCAATTGCTATTTCCAATGCTAAAAGTGTAGCTGAGCAGCCAGCTATGCTTGCTAACTTAGCTTTTGCAAATTTAGTTGCTAATACTAATCTATCTCAGCAAAATGCTGTATCTAACCAACAGGCGATGAATCAACTAGCGATGAGTATCACTGCTAAGGTCATCAATAAAATATCAGATTTGAATTCTGTAGAAGCCGTTGGGGTTAAGCAGTTGGATACAGGTAATGACGAGTCTCAAAAATAACATAATTTATACTTAGTATGTAACAATATAATAAGCCAGAAGAAGAACAGTAGATTCTCCCTGAGATTAGCAAAATATGGCTTGTAGGCTCGCGGTCATCTAAAAAAGGCGATCGCTTGATTGAAGACGTTATAGTTATATTATTTTGCTAAAACAAGGATAGACAATACTGAATCATTCCTTCTGTATGTGCCGATCGCTGAGCTTAATTGTGACATCAACAGAGCTAGATCGTAGTGGACTGTTTCATCTAATTTAAGGAACATCGTCAGGTGTGGATGGGAACAGTTACAAATAACGATCGCTTAGTTGAGGCTGCGGCAAAGTGAGAAACGATGGCACAACAGCGCAAACAACTGATGAATAGACATCTTTGGGATAGCGATCGCCAATTTTTCTTTGATTATATAGTTGTTTTAATTAAGGATGGGACATGGTTGTAGGGGCGAACGGCCGTTCGCCCCTACAGATACCGTTGTTGTAGATAAATCTTGGTGTGTCAATCTTAATTAAAATGACTATAATTACAAGACCAACAAACGCAATTCCCATCGCATCGGGATATTTGCCCCCTTCTTGCCAGACGACCCAACTTTTTCGGGGTTTGCCCTCGGTGTTCATGGCGACAAAAAAACCGGGGCCGCGATCGCGGGGAGCATTCTGTGCGGGAGGAGTATAATAGATACTGAGGTTACCCGCAGCAAAGAAGTCTTGGCGAGATTGCCAATGCCACTCTAAAGAGTTTAGCAGTAACATCAGTTGGGCTAAGTGGCGATAACTTTCCAATTCCGGTTCGTCACTTTGTATTTCACCTGAAGGAAAGATAGCATCTTCTGTGACTTTGGGTACCTGGGTTGTTGGGTACTGAGTTTTGATGAGAGACATCGGCGATCACGTACCAGGTTTCTCTTAAAATAAAAGATGTATTATAACTTGGAAACTGCTATGGCTTTATCTCTTCCATCCCTGAGCGGTGCTGAAATTCGGCAAACCTTTCTCGATTTTTATCAGAAGCGTGGTCACAAGATTTTACCGAGCGCATCCCTGATTCCAGAAGATCCGACGGTATTATTGACGATCGCCGGAATGTTGCCGTTTAAGCCCATATTTTTGGGTCAGCGTGCCGCTGAGGTTCCCCGTGCTACCACGTCTCAGAAATGTATCCGCACCAATGATATCGAGAATGTGGGACGCACTGCCAGACATCATACCTTTTTTGAGATGTTGGGCAATTTTAGCTTTGGGGATTATTTTAAAGAACAAGCGATCGCCTATGCTTGGGAACTCTCCACAAAAGTGTTTCAACTCCCCCCAGAGCGTTTAGTCGTCAGTGTATTCCGAGATGATGATGAAGCCTTTGCTATTTGGCGCGATAAAATTGGCATTCCAGCCTATCGTATCCAACGCATGGGAGAAGAGGATAACTTCTGGAAATCCGGCCCCACCGGCCCCTGCGGCCCTTGTTCGGAAATTTACTACGATTTTCACCCAGAATTGGGAGATGCAACCCTAGACCTCGAAGATGATACCCGGTTTATTGAATTCTATAATCTGGTTTTTATGCAATATAACCGGGATTCTGAAGGCAACTTAACGCCCCTGCAAAACCAAAACATTGATACGGGAATGGGGTTGGAGCGGATGGCGCAAATTCTCCAAGGTGTGCCCAATAATTATGAGACCGATTTGATTTTTCCAATTATTGAAGCCGCAGCTCAATGTGCCGGAACTGAGTACCACAAAAGTGATGAAAAAACGAAGGTTTCCCTTAAAGTGATTGGGGATCATGTGCGCGCTGTGGTGCATTTGATTTCTGATGGTGTGAGTGCGTCGAATATTGGCCGGGGATACATTTTGCGTCGGTTAATTCGTCGGGTAGTGCGTCACGGCCGGTTGTTGGGGATTACGGAATTATTTACCGAAAAAGTGGCTGAAGTGGCGATCGCCCTTTCCGAAGGAGCTTACCCCAATGTGCGGGAGCGGGAAACTCTGATTAAATCGCAATTACAGCAGGAAGAATCGCGCTTTCTAAGCACCTTAGAACGAGGTGAAAAGCTACTGCAAGAGATTATTGAAAAGGTCTTAAAGGCAGGACAAACAGAAATTTCAGGTAAAGATGCATTCAAGCTTTATGATACCTACGGTTTCCCCTTGGAATTAACCATGGAAATAGCCGAAGAACAAGGGTTGACTGTAAATCAGGAAGGGTTCAACTCATCCATGCAACTCCAAATAGAGACTTCTCAAGGGGCCCATGAAACCATTGATTTGATGGTGCAGGGGTCTTTGGATCGGTTGGCTGAACATATCCATCCGACCCAGTTCACGGGATATACGGAACGGTCGGGGATGGCGCAAATTCAGGCGCTGTTAGTAGACGGAAAGTCCGTGGAAATTGCTGAAGCGGGAATGCCGGTGCAGATTGTCTTAGATCAAACTCCATTTTACGCAGAATCCGGGGGACAAGTGGGCGATCGCGGTTATTTGTCGGGATCGGATGTGTTAATTCGGATTGATGATGTGCAAAAAGAATCGGATTTCTTTGTCCATTTTGGCCGTATTGAACGGGGAACCGTAAACCTGGGAGACTCGGTAACCGCCCAGATTGACCGCGCTTGTCGGATGCGGGCCCAAGCCAATCATACGGCGACCCATTTATTACAAGCCGCCCTGAAGAAACTTGTCGATCCCGATATTGGTCAAGCTGGGTCTGCGGTCGGATTTGACCGTCTGCGCTTTGATTTCAATTGTCCCCGCGCTCTCACGGCTCAGGAGTTAGAGCAAATTGAGGATTTGGTCAATACTTGGATTAGTGAAGCACACGGCGCAGATGTACAAATTATGCCCTTCGATCGGGCGAAGGATAAGGGTGCAACGGCCATGTTTGGCGAGAAATATGGCGATACTGTGCGCGTAGTAGACTATCCAGGGGTGTCCATGGAACTGTGCGGGGGAACCCATGTGCAGAACACGGCAGAAATTGGCTTGTTTAAGATTATCTCCGAAACCGGGATTTCTTCAGGAGTGCGCCGGATTGAGGCGGTTTCTGGGGCTGCGGTGCGCGAGTATCTGCAAGTGCGGGATGCGGTGGTTCGGGAATTGGGCGATCGCTTTAAAGCCAAACCCGAGGAGTTGGTGGAGCGGGTCAGTAGTCTGCAAACTGAGTTAAAAGCAACACAAAAAGAGTTAGAACAGGTACGGGGTGATTTGGCGATCGCCAAATCAGATCAATTGCTTTCCCAAGCAGAATCTGTCGGTGAAGTGCAGGTATTAGTGGCACAGCTTGATGTGGATGCCAATTCTCTCAAAACGGCTGCCGAACGGTTATTACAAAAGCTCGGTGAAGGTGCTGTCGTTTTAGGTTCCGTTCCCGAAGCCGATAAAGTCAGTTTAGTCGCTGCCTTCAGTAAATCCGTCAATCAAAAGGGCTTACAAGCCGGTAAATTTATCGGTCAAATTGCCAAAATTTGCGGCGGTAGAGGCGGTGGGCGACCCAATTTAGCCCAAGCCGGAGGACGCGATCCGAATCAGTTACCTACAGCTTTAGAAACAGCGAAAACCGAGTTAAGAGAAGCCCTCTAATCTCTAGTTTATGTAGGGTGCGTTATCCTGTCACTAACGCACCCAATTCATCCGAGTTACTGGGAAGAAGTTAATCTGTTTTTATGGATGTGATTGCATTTTAACGGAGTGAGCTGAATATCCCAAAAATCAACTATTTATCCGTTGCCCGCATGTATTCTTATAAACTTGATATTAATTGGACTTGAGTCAACTGAGAAAATGTCACTTTAAAATTATCCTGTTTGCAACCAACTCACTCCTTCCCAATTCCTCAATTGACCTAAAAATTTACCTCACAGCAAATTATTGTAGAGTGGGCAAGAGAATAAGTGATAAGATTCAAGGTACCACTTCTTGACCTATCTACTCCATCTGCCAGAATTTAGCACTATAGTAACGTGAGGCACTGTAGCCTCAATCCGGTTCGATTTACAATATGTTGTATCATTGAGGGGTCTATCCTCACTGAAAAACGTTTAATTCAGTGGATAAAATAATCTATCTTGGCAAAAAATGTATCGAAATGTAGATCGGCAAACAACAGCTAATCTCTAAGGTTGGTTATTGAAACGCAAATTTTATAATTCTATTGATGAAGAAACTGGTTAAAGACATTGTTAAGGAGCGACGGGATTATAATACTTGGGTAGCGAATGAAACCCTGGAAGATTATTCTCTGCGCTATGCACCAAAATCATTTCGTAAATGGTCGGAGTTTTTGGTAGCAAATACAGCTTTGGGAGGGATCTCTTTTCTAGCATTGGAGGCCATCGGTGCTTCTTTATTAATCAGTTATGGATTTGCCAATACATTTTGGGCAATTTTATTTTCAGGTTTGATTATTTTCCTGGCGGGTGTACCTATTACCTATTATGCCGCCAAATATAATATTGATATGGATTTATTGACCAGAGGGGCAGGATTTGGTTATCTCGGCTCAACCATTACCTCTTTGGTATATGCCTCATTTACGTTTATTTTCTTTGCCTTAGAAGCCGCGATCATGGCTCAGGCCTTAGAGTTATACTTTCATTTGCCTTTGGCTTGGGGATATTTGGTCTGTTCTGTGATAATTGTTCCCTTGGTTTTTTATGGAGTTACATTAATCAATCAATTACAGTTGTGGACACAGCCGATTTGGTTATTTTTGATGGTTTCACCCTATATTTTTGTAGCGTATAAGGAACCAGAATCGTTTCAATATTGGCTGGATTTTGCCGGTCATTCCGCCAGTGCAACTCAGTTAAATACCCTATGGTTCGGATCGGCAGTAACTGTATCTTTTTCTGTCATTGCTCAGTTAGGAGAACAGGTAGATTATTTACGATTTTTACCAGATCAGACGGAAAACAATAGGTGGAAATGGTGGTTGGCGGTTTTAGCGGCAGGTCCCGGTTGGATTGTTTTGGGGGTACTAAAACAGTTAGGAGGGTCTTTTTTAGCATCTTTGGCGATCGCCCATGAATTGGCTGAAAGTCAGGCTAAACAACCCGTTCAAATGTATCTGGGTGGGTTTTCAGATATGTTTAACGATCCTAGGGTTGTTTTAGCCGTAGTAACCCTGTTTGTGATTATTTCTCAAGTCAAAATTAATGTCACGAATGCCTATGCGGGATCGTTAGCCTGGTCTAATTTTTTCTCTCGTCTTACCCATTCCCATCCAGGGCGGGTGGTGTGGTTGGTGTTTAATGTAACCATCGCCCTATTGTTGATGGAGTTAGGCGTATTTGAAACCCTGGAGGCAGTTTTGGGGCTATACTCCAATGTGGCGATCGCTTGGATTGGGGCGATCGTAGCTGATTTAGTGATTAATAAACCCCTGAAACTGAGTCCTTCTTATATCGAATTCAAACGAGCATATCTGTATAATATAAATCCCGTGGGCTTGGGTTCCATGGCGATCGCTTCAGTCGTTTCTATTATCGCTTTTTTAGGCTTATTTGGCCCCTATTTGCAAGCCTATTCCTCCTTTTTGGCTTTGGGTATTGCCTTTATACTCTCTCCCCTTCTTGCGTGGTTAACCCAGGGAAAATATTACATTGCCCGTAAAAATGAACTCCGCGATCGGGTGAACCTCAGTCCATCCCTGATTCAATGCTCCATTTGTGAACAGCACTATGAACCGGCTGATAGTGCCTATTGTCCCGTTTATCAGGGTAATATTTGTTCTCTTTGTTGTACCCTAGAAGCCCATTGTCATGATTCCTGCAAGCATACCCCAGAGAATCAATTGGCCTTAGATTCTCCAGGGTTGTTATCGACGATTAAGGATCGATTTCCTCCCCAATTTCTGAAACGAGTTTTACGGTTTTTGGGTGGATTTTTCCTCTTAGCGGGAACCAGTGGGACCGTTTTAGGATTGGTGTTCTTTTTTGGAGTTTGGAAATCTTCCGAGTTTTCCGTAGAGGATATTAGCTTAATTTCGACGCTGTGTTTAGAACTCTATTCCCTACTGTTGGTATTATGTGGAATTGGGGCTTGGTGGTTTGTCTTAAGTGAAGAAAGCAAAGAATTAGCAGAGGAAGAATTAGACAAGCAAAATTCACAGCTACAAGCAGAAATTAAAGAGCGAGAAAAGACGCAATTAGCCTTACAAGATTTAACTCATCAGTTGGAAAGACGGGTCGCAGAAAGAACGGCTCAGTTGTCAGAGACTTTACAGGAGTTAAAACGTACCCAAGCCCAATTAGTACAGACAGAAAAAATGTCTAGCTTGGGCCAGTTAGTCGCAGGAATTGCTCATGAAATCAATAATCCGGTCAGTTTTATTCACGGGAATCTTCTTCATGCTGTCAATTATGTAAATAACTTACTAAAATTGCTGGACGCTTATCAACAAGCATTGGATCAACCAAATCGAAAGATCACTCAATTAGAGGATGAGATTGAGGTTTTGTTTATTCAAGAGGATTTGCCTAAACTATTAAATTCTATGGAGACGGGAACCAATCGTATTCAGCAAATTGTATTATCTTTACGCATTTTCTCCCGGTTAGATGAAGCTGATTTTAAAGTTGTGGATATCCATGATGGCATTGACAGTGCTTTAATGATTTTGGGGAATCGATTGAATCCAACCTCCCAAAATCCCGGAATTGCAGTGATTCGGAACTATGGGCAATTGCCGTTAATTGAATGCTATCCGGGACAGCTTAATCAGGTGTTTATGAATATTTTTGTCAATGCTATTGATATTTTTGAGGAACAGAACAAGCGCCGTTCTTGGGAAGAGATTGTTCAACATCCAAATCAAATTACCGTCAGTACGGAGATCAAACAGCCCGCTTCAATTTTGGTCTCAATTACAGATAATGGCCCGGGAATTCCTGAGTCAATTCAATCTAAGATTTTCGATGCTTTCTTTACAACAAAACAGGTCGGAAATGGAACAGGCTTAGGGTTGTCCATTAGTTATGAAATTATTGTGGAAAAGCATCAGGGATACTTAAATTGTGAGTCAATTGTGGGTGAGGGAACAACGTTTAGGATTGAGATTCCTGTTAGACAGGTTGGTTTCCCCTCTTCCTAAATCCCTCTCCCCAAGCAGAAGCGCCCCCTTCGACTACGCTCAGGGGGCTGAGGGAAGAGGCGAACTACCAAAAATAACCGTCTTCAATGGTGGTTTGGCCGTCGGTGGGGTTGTATTTCAGTAGATATTCGCGAGTAATAGCTTCTTGGTAGCGCAGATTTTTGACTTCAGTGTGGGCAATTTCAGTATCGGTAGATAGGAGAATAACTTGATGAGAGGCGCTGGGAAAGTAGCGCTCGATCAGGTTTTGGCGGTGGGAGGAGTCAAGGCGACCAAGAGGAGTATCAATGGCTACGGGAAGTTGGCGACCGGAGACTCTCGCCAGTCCCCAGAGAAAAGCGATCGCTAATAATTGCTTTTCCCCAGCAGATAGGCGGTGTTTGGGCAAGGGTTGACCCTCACAATTATACAAGGATAAGCTGTAATTTTCAGTACTAATTACGACGCGCTGAACGAGATCGGATTTATGAAGCAGGTAGCGGAAGCATTCGCTAACCTGGTTTTCAAGCTTGTTGAGCTTTTTCAGAGTCAATTTCTCTCGATATTTTTCCAGTATCGTTTTCACTCTAGCAATAGAATTAATGATATGGGTCGCATTTTCCCGCTTCAGAAATTTATCGCTGTACTCTTTGAGTTGCTTTTTCGCTTCATCAATGCTGCGATCAAGGTCTCGCAGTTGCCGATTTTTGTATTCTAAATCAATTTCTAATTTGGTCTTTTTGTCGTTAGCTTGTTCTTTTTTAGTCATTAATTCTTGGTAGTATTCAGGAGAAGCAGCCACGGTAAGTTTTCGCTCAATATCCATCAGTTGCTGTTCTACTTTTTCTAGATATTTGGATTCCGCTTTGGCTTTTTCTCGTTGCGTGGGGATATCATAGATTATCAGTTTTTCTAGGGTTTCCAGCTCTTCGGAAGTGGCTTGTAACCAGGTCTTTTCAGGGGCTAAGATTTCTTGGGCTAAACTGTGGTAATCTTGTTGTAAAAAGGCTTCAATATCTGTCGTTTGGGAATCTGGAAGTTCCAGGGTGTGCAGATAGTCAAGCAAACGGCGATCGCGCTCCTGAATGCGATCGCGGGAAATTTGTGCTTTCAGGGACTCCTGTTCCGCTTTTCCTTGAGCGATCGCTGGCTCGATCAGGTCTTCAATCAAGCTCAGGGGTAGGGAGGTAGCGGCTAAATTCACCAGTACATCCCGAGTCTGTTGGATTTTAGCTTCCTCGCTCTTTTTCTGTAAGTCAAGCTGATGGCGTTCGGCCGCAATTTTCCCCCCTTCAGAAATAAAGCGATTTTCCGCTTCTTTAGCGTTCTTAACCGCCCGTTTGAGCATTGTTGCCGTATTCGCGATCTCTTGGGTAATACGCTCCTTTTCCCCATCATAACCCTTCAGTTTACGGTCAATTTCTTCTAAATTCCCCAATTCCTGCTTATCGGCGATCTGCTTTTGGTGACGACGGGATAAGATCTCTAAATCTGTATCCAGGCGATCGGCTAATTCTAATCCCAATAAAGATTGAATCGCTTGCACAACTAACGGAGGCGGAGCATCAAGATCGGCCAATTCTTTCACCTGTTCACCATCAAATAAAAACAGATTAGAAATGCCCAAAGGTAACAGGTTTTCGATATAATCATCCCAGGTATCTCTGAGGGTATTTTCAGGAAAGTCACCCTTACCATTCAGAATTCCCAGAGTATCCTTACTATCTTGCCTTGTCCAATAGCGGATGATTCGCAGTTCAGTATAAAATTGAGAGTCAGGA
Organism: Roseofilum sp. Guam; assembly: GCF_017746735.1. Taxonomy (NCBI): domain Bacteria; kingdom Bacillati; phylum Cyanobacteriota; class Cyanophyceae; order Desertifilales; family Desertifilaceae; genus Roseofilum; species Roseofilum sp. Guam. The sequence continues at coordinate 9,550 of NZ_JAGHZN010000064.1, forward strand.
TTATCCGGGTTGAGAGTATCCGTTTTAGCAATTTTACTGCTATCGCCAGAAATGATCTTCACTAACAGTTCTAACCGGGTTTTTTCCTGGTCTGCGATATGGCGGTTAACGCATTGTTTCAGAAAATTACTGTAACTGAGATTTCCTCGTGTAGAACATTCGGCGCGATGTCCATAGAGAACTAAGCGAAGGGCATCCATAAGGGTGGTTTTCCCTCCCCCATTCATTCCTCCTAACAGCAGTATAGGTTTACCATCGTTCGGACGCAGGTTGAGGACTTGTCTCCCCTTATAGGGGCCGAAGTTTTCTAAAACAAGTTCCAAGAAAATCATATCAATTAAAAATGACGGGGTTTTTAGCGTGATTAGAAACCGGGTTTCTGAATTATTGGGATTCAGACGAGGAACTAAATTTGATGTCTCCCCAACCTAAACTGAGTTGTTGAGTTGGGAGTTCAGGTTCCGGTTTGGATTGGTTGTCGGGATGGTTGGGATCGGCTTTTTCAGGATTTTTAATGATGTTTTCAACTTTTTGTACGTCCCCTTCTAAAACAGCAGCTTTTATGGCCTGTTTAAAATGGGCATGTTGAATGGCTTGCTCCTGTTCGCGAGAACTGGATTTAAAACACTTGCTCAAAGCATCATAAATACCGGAGCGACTGCCTTTGTTTTGATATTGGCGTTCCGTATTGAGCAGTCTCGCGAGTAGCTCAAATTCCATGGAGTCCTTATCGGTGACTTCTTCTAGAGTGCTCCATTCGTCTATACCGAGGAGGGTGCGATCGCCCTCTGGACGGCGATCGATAAATTCCTCTCCCGTAACTTCTTTATAAATTCGGGGTAAGCTGTCCTCAAATTCATGTTTTTCTTCTAACCAAATGCGGCGAATTTCACTTAGTTCTTCCGGGGCGATCAAGGTTATTTCTCCCATTTCTGGCGGTGCAGTTTTGCGAACTTTTACCTGTGCTTCCAGCAGTCGTCTCAGTAGATATTCGCGCCATTCTTTTTTATAAGGTCCGGGAATAGGTTCGAGCTTGGTTCGTGGATCTTTTTGATGAACAGGTTGTTTATCATCTGTTTGAACTTTGCGTTCAAACAGCTCTACTATTCCATAAATGCGCCGAAAATCTCGTCTGTCTCGATCATCTTTCAAGTCTAGTTCATTGCGAATATCTAAAAGGGGTTGCAGCCATTCCTTTTCTTCATCATTTTGGATCATTGCTTCCATTGATTTATCCTGATTTACCATAGTACAAACCCAGCAGCCAAACCGAGAACTTCCACAACTGGGAGTTGAGGTATCAACGACTAGGGGGCATTCGTTATCAGCAGTTGCTCCCCGATACATGGAAAATAGATCTTTATTGTTAATTCCCCAAGGATTTTCCCATTGCATGAGGTACATCCAGACTTCATCAGTTCGCCAATCTTCAATTGGGCTATATATTAAGGAATTAGGTAAGCAGGGATTAGGACTTAAGCGCTCACGCACTCTTTTAGCTTCATACTTTTCTATCCGTGTTGCACGTACAAAACTTTCAGCTTTACGAATTCCTAAAACAACAATAGTTTCACCGTAAGTTCTAATCACGTCTCGGATAAAGAAGTTAACTGGCTGAATTTTCATTCTATCTGTACACCATCGAAAACCTGGGCGAGGCGCAGGATACCCTTTCCCCAGCAAACAAACCCAAAAACTATCTTTGAAATTCGGATAAAGTAAGTGAGCCTCAATGGGCATTTGCTGCTCTTTTGCCGACTTTCTAATATTTCTGATCGATTCTTTTACCCAAGCAGCAACAATAGGATTTTCCACTAAAGTATCTGTGGTGATGACATGAACCGTTTTAGTTCTGCGCTCTATCGGTAGTCTGGATAAGGCATTCCAGACCAGTTGTAAAATTACGGTTGAATCCTTACCACCACTGTATCCTATCACCCAAGGAATTTCATCTAGACAGTAAAGATTCTGAATTTCCTCCATGAGTTTCTCAATCGTAATGATAAACTCATCAACGGTACGCTGTGGCAAGAGTGAAGGCTGAGTGGCTGTCATGACAAAAAATCAGTATTTGGGGGATTTGTAATGTTATGTTTTTTGTTACTATATTAAAATACCAGTTAATTACAACTTTGTACTAGATTCTTAAATATGTCTACACATAGTGACTCAAACACTCAACAGCCATTACCACTTGATGAAGTTTTAGGCCCGTACTTTTCTCAACACTACGAACATAGGTGCTATCCTGCCTTGATTTTTCATCAAGGCAGCCGGAAGATGTTACAGATCAATGTTCCTGCTTACGATCTATCGAATCTCTTACAAGCTAAACCATCTACTAAGAATGATCCAGATTCCGGGAAAAATAGACCGGTTGTACAACAACATGTTGAAGAAATTAAAAATTATATTCGAGACAGAGTTAACAAAAATAGACCTTGGGTCTTAGGTACAATAACAGCTAATGTTAATCCCTCAGACATTGAAATTATTGAATTAGGCCGAGGAATGGGTCTAGTTGTAATTCCTGGAAATATCAAATTAGATATTACTGATGGGCAACACCGAATTCGTGCAATTGATGAGTTAACTAGAACTTCAGAAATTAAATTTATTGGTAATGATCGCTTTCCGATTAGCCTGGTTTTGGAAGAAAATTTTAAACAGTGTCAAATAGATTTTCGGGATATGGCACAAACGAAGCAGCTAGACCCAAATTTACTTTTATCATTTGGGGATTTTGAAGGGCGAATTGGTATAGCCAAAAATTTGATCGAAGTTGTTCCAATATTTTTCAAGAAAACTGAGCAATCCGAAGTCACACAAGCCATACGAAAAGAATACAAGCTAATTTATAAGATCAATTATATTGTTCAATTTGTTAGTTGTGCTTTCAGCAATAATAATAAAGCAGAACTGAAAGATTATGATGTTGAAGCTTAATCTAATGTTTTGGTTAACTGTTGCAACGAATTTTTCCAAAATTGCAGGAACACCAAATATATTTTTGAAACTGAAGTTGATTCCTTAACTTGGGAAGATGTAGTCAGATTCCAAAATCAGTGTCTTTTGAGTACAAGTGCTGGCTTACAAGTTTTAGGACATTTATTTTATCTGACGTATGATTCCCACCAAAATATTTTTGATTCTCACAAAGTATGGAAACTTTCTCAACTAGATTGGTCAATAGGTAGTAACTTATGGGTAGATAATTTAGTTAGACCCAACCCAAATTCTAGAGATCCTAATAAATGATATAAAATTCTATCTGGTAGAAATAGTATGACACCAGCCGTGAACCGAGTTAAACAAGAATTAGAGTGGCTTGATACTCCTGAACCTTTCTAAACTCCTTCAATTCAATTCTTGTTCTGATTCCATGTCATGAGTTAGGTCAACCTCCTAACCTGACTCATGTTTCCAAAAACCCCACTACGTCTCCAGTATTACACACTTTTTAAAAAACAATTTAAGTTTTAGAAAACATTTAAAATTTGCCGATCTTCTCGCTTGCGTCCCCATCTCCTCCCCATCTCCCGATTCCCCCACCTAAACTGAGAGAGAACATGACCATTGGGGGTTTATCATGGATACACAACCCACTCAGGTGGCTTTAGCGGTTCTGTATCGCGAAAATCGTTATCTGATGCAATTGCGCGATCGCATCCCAGGCATCCTATATCCAGGCTTTTGGGGCTTGTTTGGCGGTCATTTAGAGCGGGATGAGTCCCCAGATGAAGGTATTCGACGGGAATTACTCGAAGAAATTGGCTATTGCCCTCCACACTTGGATAAGTTCGGCTGTGATAGCGATCCGGAGATTGTGCGCCATATTTATCATGGTGCGTTAACCGTGCCACTGGAAGCATTAATTTTGGGTGAAGGATGGGATATGGGGTTAATAACTCCCGAACAAGTGCGAGCAGGAGAGGCATTTTCAGTCAACGCCAATGAAGTTCGCCCCTTGGGAACGCCCCATCAACGCATTGTCCTGAGTGTAATTAACGCCGGTTTGGGGTAAGTTGTTGCACTTGGCGAGCATCTACCAAGATAGCTAAAAAACCGCGATCGCTTAACGACATTAAGGTAGCCGTAGCTTCTTCTTGATTGCTACTCTGGAGTGCCAGTAAATAAGAATTACCCTGGAAATTCACCCAAGGAATCGCCTTGTTCAGAAGGATTTGCAGTTGCTGAGGAGCATCCTGTCGATTGTTGGCATTGACTAATACTGCAAACCCCGAACCGAGGGGCGAGCCGGGGTTGCTTGGCAAGACGGAGGGATTGGGTGGACGAGTCCCGATTTGACCTAGGGGGGGCGCAACCATAAAAGCCGGCAAGCCCGTATTCTCGTAAATATATTGGCTCCAACGCTCACTCACCTGGGCATTAGCTAAGTTGCGGATTTGGGTGACAACTTCGTTATTGTATTGGCAGATTTGGGCCGTTTGATTGGAGGGTAAGAGATAGTTCAGCAGTAGTTGTTGGCTAGAGGGGTTGGGAGTGCGCACAAAAACCATATATTCCCCTGGGTTCGGTGGAGGACAGGAAAAGCGGTTAGTTTGACTCCAGGCAGGAATAGAAGAGAGGAAAAACGTCGATAATCCAGCGATCGCGCTCAAAAATTGAGTCAGACTAGAGGAGTTAGGGTAAAAAGGCATAAGAGTAGAATAGAGTCTTTGAATGTGCAATCTTACCCTTGAGCTATCTTTGCCTACTGCCTAACCCGTTTAGTCTGAACAGGTTATCCGTCTTAGGAAACTTAAGACGAGGCAACAAGGGAAGCTTGGGGGTCAGGAATAGCATCTGATGGGGCTTCAAATTCACCCGTCAGCACATATTCTAAGCGAAGTTTGAGCCAAGTGATAAGTTGAGGATCTGTTGAGATAATAGCGGCTGCCGGTTGAGGGCATTTGGCTTTAGCCTCTGCCAGTTCAGCCGCTTCTAGAAATGCCGGTTGGGGAATTAACCAAAAGTCGATTTCTTTTTCTTTCTCTTTGTAGTTACGGGTTCTTTCCCGAAAGACCTCTTCGAGAGGTTCGTCTTCCATGAGGAATTTCTTGCTGGCGAGGACGTAGTGATAAGTGGTCATAGGGTTTGGTTTGGATGAACACAGAGAGTTATTTTACCGGTAAATGGTTATTGGGAAAAGGCAATAGGCAATAGACAGTAATTTCCGGGTCTCTTCCACCTAATTTCTCCATTCCCCCATTCCTAGGGTGTTGTGCCGAGGATAGCGTGTTTCATCTCTCGAACCGCTCGTTCTAGGCCGACTAGGACAGCGCGGCTGATAATAGTATGGCCAATGTTGAGTTCTTCCATGCCAGGAATACAGGCAACGGGGTAAACGTTCCAATAGGTAAGACCATGGCCAGCGTTTACTCGTAATCCTAGGGTACAAGCTCTATCACAGCTTTGGGTGAGCAAATCCAGTTGTTCTTGTTGTTCTTGTTCTTGGTGCGCTTCGGCGTAGGTTCCGGTATGGAGTTCAATAAATTTGGCTTCGATGTCCGCCGAGGCTTTGATCTGGTCAAGGTTCGGGTCAATGAAGAGGCTCACCGGTATGCTCGCATTTTGCAAGGTTTGTACCACATTAGCAAGACGCTTTCCTCCAGCGATAACGTCTAAACCGCCTTCCGTGGTCACTTCTTCTCGACGTTCCGGAACCAGCGTGATATAGTCAGGTTGGATTTCTAAGGCGATCGCCACCATTTCCTCCGTAGCCGCCATTTCTAAGTTCAGATGAGTCCGCACCGTCTGGCGTAATAATCGTACATCTCGGTCTTGAATGTGGCGACGGTCTTCCCGAAGATGCACCGTAATCCCATCTGCTCCACCAAGTTCTGCGAGTACGGCTGCTGCAACCGGATCGGGTTCTACCGTTTTGCGAGCCTGGCGGATAGTAGCAATATGATCAATATTTACACCTAGGGTGGGCAAAGATCTATCTCCTCTGAGTTAATTTCATGGGTTTTCTATCGATTATTTTACTCTAATTTGGTGAAATGAAACTTGAATCAAATTAGAGTAATCTCCCAGCCATCCTTTAATAGCTCCTAGTTTTTAAATCTCCACCCACTCTATTGTTTGCTTCCTGTATCTCCCCATCACAGCACAAAGCGCTGTAATTGCTCATGACTCCTCTCGGTTCTGTTGTTCAAGGTTCCCTGTCTAAAGGATTAGAAGTGCGCTTGCATCCCGATGTATCCGTTGAAGAAATGCGAGTGGGCAAGTTTTTGGTGATTCAGGGGAGGCGATCGCGGTTTTTCTGTCTCTTGACTGATGTAACATTGGGAACTGCAAGTCCGCGCATCTTAGCCAATCCCCCCGATCCGAATAACTTCTTTTTGCAAGAAGTATTAGCGGGCAGTAGTACCTACGGAACCCTAGAAGTTACTCCCATGCTGATGATTACCCCAGAAGAACAGACCATTGCTCCATCGCGTTCTGATTCTCAATCCAATTTAGCCTCATTTTCTGCCCAAACTTCTGTTGATTTTACGCTCAAACCGGTTAAAACCATTCCCAGTCACTTTAGCCAAGTGTATGAAGCGCAAGAACTGGACTTCCGCACAGTGTTTGGTTGGGAAGATGACCCCCAGCGTCATAATTTTTCGATTGGTCAACCGGTAGATATGGAGGTTCCAATTTGCATTGACTTAGACCGATTTGTAGAGAGAAGTAACGGTATTTTTGGTAAATCGGGAACCGGGAAATCCTTTTTGGCTCGTTTATTACTGTCTGGCATTATTAAACAGCGAGTTGGAGTTAACTTAATCTTTGATATGCATTCTGAATATGGTTGGGAAGCCGTTTGTGAAGGCAAAACGGTTAATACGGCGAAAGGCTTAAGACAACTGTTTCCGTCCCAAGTTCAGGTGTATACCCTCGATCCAGAATCAGCCAAACGCAGAGGCATTCGAGATGCCCAAGAATTATATTTAAGTTTTGAGCAAATTGAAGTTGAAGATCTGGCTTTAGTGCAACAGGAATTAAACCTATCTGAAGCGAGTTTAGATAGTGCCCTCTTGCTCAAAACTCAATTGGGACGCAATTGGATCTTACAGCTTTTGAACATGAGTAATGAACAGATCCAAGACTTTTGTCTCGATAATAATGGGAGCAAATCCTCCGTTACGGCGCTACAACGAAAACTCAATCGCCTCACCCAACTCAAATATTTAAGGGGAGCCACTCGCCACAATCCGTTTGGGCAAATTCTAGATACATTAGCTGCGGGTAAACATGTGGTGATTGAATTTGGTTCCCAAGCTAATTTACTCTCCTATATGTTAGCAACGAATATGATCACCCGCCGAATTCATCAATCCTATGTGAAGAAAGCTGAACATTTTTTACAGACCAAGAAATCGAGCGATCGCCCCCTGCCCCTCGTGATCACCATCGAAGAAGCTCACCGGTTCCTCGATCCGAGCATCAGTAGCCAAACCATTTTTGGCACGATCGCCAGAGAAATGCGCAAATACTTCGTTACCCTCCTCGTTGTCGATCAACGTCCCTCTGGGATCGATAAAGAAGTGATGTCGCAAATGGGAACCCGTGTAACCGCCTTATTGAATGATGATAAAGATATTGAAGCCATTTTTACCGGTGTTTCTGGAGCCGGAAACCTGCGATCGGTTCTCTCGAAACTCGATTCTAAGCAGCAGGCTCTAATTCTAGGTCATGCTGTTCCCATGCCGGTAGTCGTCCAAACTCGTCCCTATGATCAAAAATTTTATACTGAAGTTGGTGAAACCGCTTGGGAAGATATCCCCGATGAAGATATTTTTGGGGCAGAAGAAGCAGCAATGAGCGATTTAGGGTTTTAGTCCCTACACCAAAATTTGCACTTTTATAGCACAATAACAATGGGATCAACGGGAGCATAACCCATCAATGGGGCTTGAGATAGTAAATCAAGAATGTCGAGGTCACAACACAATTGGATAGAGGGTTATACCATCTTCCTTCAGGAGTATCTACAAGAGGGGCGATTATCTCCTGAAATTGGAGACTGGATACAGGAGGCGATCGCCGCCCAAATTCCCCTATCCACCCTATTTCAGTGGCATCATCACAGTTTATCCCGGTTTCTGCAACAGGATCTCAACCCCGAACATTGGCCGCCGTTACTCGAAAAAGCCGCAACATTTCAAAGCCACAATTTAAGTCTTTACAACCTCAAGAAAAGTATAAACCATCGAGTTGTTGGGCAAGAAAGTGCCAATATTTCCAGTAAAGAACAAGAACTTAAGGTCAGAGAGCGTATAGAGTTTGAGCATTTAATCAGTAGCATGTGTACCCAGTTTATGTGGTTAGACTTCCGGGAACTCGATCAGGAGATAGAAACCGCTATTGGTCGTTTAGCTCAACATTATCAGTGCGATCGTGCCTATCTGTTTCAATTGGGGTGCGATCGCCAGATGGCCCAACTGCGCTATCAGTGGTATGCTCCTGACATTAGTCCCTTACCCCCGCTCTGGCATCAAATTCCCGTAGAATTTACCCCTTGGTGGATGAAACACCTGAACGAACACCAAGTCATCCCCATCCATTCTTTACAGGATTTTCCGCCAGAAGCCAAAACCGAACACGCGATCGCCTCCGCGATCCAAGCTCAATCTTTACTCCTACTTCCCCTCATCGATAGCGATCGGTTAATCGGATATCTAGGATTTTCCACTATTCGACAGCAGAAAATCTGGGAAGAAGATTCCATTAAACACCTCAAATGGGCCAGTGAGTTACTAACTTGTACCTTAAAGCGAAAACAGGTAGAACTCACCTTAGAACATCTCCATGAAAAGATGGAATTATCGATTGAACAGCGCACCCAAGAACTGCAAGACATTAACTCTCAACTTCAAGCGGAAATTCGAGAACGCCATCAGATTGAAAATGCCCTACGCCAAAGTGAAATGCGATTTCGTCATATCTTTGAAGACTCTCCCCTAGGAATTGCCATTCTCAATACTGAGTATGGCTTAGAACGAGTCAATCTATCCTTGTGCCGGATGTTAGGCTACTCTGCCTTAGAGTTCCAATCTGTAAACTTAGTCGATTTACTCCATCCTGACGATCGAGACTTAACTCAGACTCTCCTCAACCGGTTGATGAAGGGGGAAATTCCTTCTTTTCAGGTCAAGCAACGTTGTATTCATCAGAGTCAAGAATTTTTGTGGGTCAAAGTCATTGCTTCAGTCATTTCCACCTCTGATTCCTTGGTAAAATCTTCGCAAGTCAGTCCTACCTATGGAATTCTCATCGTTGAAAATATCACTGAGCGAAAACAGGCCGATGAAACCCTAAAGTTAATTCAATTTACCCTTAATCGGGTGATGGATTCTGTCTTACTTATTGATGCTCAAGGTCAACTCATTTATGTCAACGATCGCGCCTGTCAAACCTTGGACTATTCCCGCGATCAATTATTACGAATGAACATTGGGGAAATCGATCTCTCTTGCCGCACATCCCCTTGGATAGGGTTCTGGAATCAGGTAAAATACTCTGGATTTATGCGTGTTGATTCCGTCTATCAGAGCCAATTTGGTGTCGAGATTCCTGTGGAAATTAATTTCAATTTCTTTCAGTATCAAGGATTAGAGTATAGCTGTGCGATCGCCCGAGATTTGCGCGATCGCCAAAAAGCAGAAGCGGCTCTAGAGAAAAGTCAACACCTGCTGGCTGCATCCCAGAAGGCGGCTGGGTTAGGGAGTTGGGAGTTTGATCTGCTCACCCAAGAAATTTTTTGGTCGGATGAAGTGTTCCGCATTTTTGGCCAAGATCCCACTATGGAGAGACCTCCAACCTATTCTCAACATATTCGACAATATCACCCTCACGATCGGGGCCAATTTCAACAGGTCATTCAACAGGCAATTTCGGAGGGAATAGAATACGATTTCGAGTTACGCATTCTTCGGTCTTCGGGTGACGTTCGTACGGTTTGGACTCAAGGACAACCCATTTTTAACGATCGCGGAGAGGTGATTAAACTCTTTGGACTCATTCAAGATATTACGGCTCGGAAACAGGTGGAATTAGCCCTGAAAGATAACGAAATGCGCTACCGTACCCTAGTCTCTCACATTCCAGGAATTATTTATCGCTGTTTACCCAATCAAGATTGGACAGTAGAATTTATCAATGATGCCATTGAAGATATCATCAGTTATAGCGCGGATGACATGATGTCTCGGATCGTGCCAGGGTTAGCCATCTTGCTTCATCCTGAAGATTTACCTTGGGTAAGAGAGCAGGTTAAGTTAGCTCTAACTCAACATGCTCCCTTTGAGCTAGAGTATCGGATGATAGCCCGTGATGGTACGATTCATTGGGTTTATGAGAAGGGTAAAGGAGTATGGAATGAGCAAGAGGAGCTAGTTTATCTCGATGGTGCCATCTTTGATGTGAGCGATCGCAAACAAGCCGAAGCACAACTCAAAGCGTCCTTAGCGGAAAAAGAAGTTTTGCTCCGGGAAATCCACCACCGAGTCAAAAATAATCTTAACATCATCTATAGTTTACTCGACATGCAATCTCGGCAAGTCAGCGATCCAGGCTTGAATGATTTGTTACTCGATAGCCAGAAACGCCTCAAAACCATGGCTTTAATTCATGAGAAGCTCTATTGCTCCAAGAGTATCTCTCGCATTGATTTTGCTGAATACATCCATAGTTTGGTTCTCAGTATTTCCGCCTCCTATCGGATGCAATCTCATCAGATTAACTTAGAAATTGAAGCCGATCCCGTACAACTAACTATAGAAACCGCCATTCCGACCGGTTTAATCATCAATGAATTAGTCACCAATGCCTTAAAACACGCCTTTCCAGGCGATCGAGAGGGAACTGTGTGGATTAAATTCCGTGAAATTGACCATGGACAACTGGATTTAAAGATCATTGATAATGGGATAGGACTATCGTCTGAGGTGAGTGGGCAACAATCCCCTTCCCTTGGAATGCGTTTAGTGTCTATTCTAGCCGATCAGTTAGATGCCGATCTTGAAGTGCAGAATAATAATGGAACAGGTTTTCACTTAAGATTTGAACAATGTTCTTAATCAGGGTATTGAAAGATGAATAATTTTGCCAAGATTTTGATTGTTGAAGATGAGTTGATAGCTGCTCACAACTTAGCAGATAATCTTCAAGAATTAGGGTATGAAGTATCTGGAGTAGTTAAGACTGGAGAAGCGGCGATCGATCAGGTGATTAAAAATCCTCCAAGCTTAATTTTGATGGATATTAAGCTCCAAGGAAATATGAGTGGCATTGATGCGGCCCGTGCCCTACAAGATTATGATATACCAATTATTTATTTAACCGCTTTTAGTGATGCTAAAACATTGGAAGATGCTACGGAAACTTTAAGCTATGGATACCTGAATAAACCGGCTAAGTTAGAGGATATAAAATCGGCGATCGCTCTCTCTATCGCTAAACACCAAAAAGATCGAAATCTTAAAACCCTTTGGCATGAAGAGAAAAAACTCAATGAGTTAAAATCTCATTTTGTATCCATGGTTTCCCATGATTTACGTGCTCCTTTAACTCATATCTTGGTTTCCCTTGAAATTCTTAGGCAATATGGGGATGATTTGAACTTATCTCAAAAAAATAAGCAGTTCGATCGGATGCAAATTGCCATTAAAAATATGACGTTGCAACTTGAAGAAATGCTCACGATTGATCAAGTTGAGTCTGGTAAGTTATCCTTAAATCCTGCATCTATTGATCTCGTTCAGTTGTGCAAAGAAAGATTGGATTATTTTGAGATTATGGCCGATCAAAAATGCTCCTTAATATTTGAGTGCGATCGAGAATCTTTGTCTCTTTATCTTGATGAAGATATTCTTGGGCATATTCTTAATAATTTACTGTCCAATGCGATTAAATATTCACCAGAAGGGGGGACAGTATGCATAACCTTAACGCCTCAACCCCATGCAATGCTGTTAGAAGTGAGCGATCAGGGTATTGGTATTCCGACGGAAGATCTGGAGAATCTTTACAGTCCTTTTGAACGGGCCAGTAATGTAGGCAAAATTAAGGGGACTGGTATTGGCTTGTATATTGTTAAACAAGCTGTAGAATGTCACCAGGGCACGATTGAGGTTTCTAGTCAAGTGGGAGTGGGGACAACCTTTCGGATTTGGTTACCTTCTCTAATGAATCATTTTCATTTCAGCGACAGCCAACACGGTTAATAATGAATCATTATCATGCCCCTGGAGTTTGTTACGCTAAAGGAGTTGATTTAATCAACAAGTTACGATATACTACAAATGAAGTTGACTAAAGCTTGAGAGCTTTTCTAGTGGGGTTTCAGGAACTTAATGGGCAAACATTCGTCGTCTCAACCCATGGCCAAAGGTTCGGCAATCTCCATGATGAACCGAACTGACATATCGGGAGAAAATATTCAATCCTAGATCTTAGAGAAAGAAAAGGAGAGGAGATGACTTTCTTAAAACAAAGTTAAGTAAAAAAACTCAGTCTAATTGGGTGAAGAAAATTCACCTGAAAGGAGGAGGTCTAACACCAGAGGTTTAACTTACTCTTAGAAATGAAGCAAGTTAGACAACAACCGGGAATTCACCCCATCCTTAAAAGATAAGTTACACGTTAGGGAATCTCCCAACAGAACCAGGGGCCAGAAGGTCGCTGAACTGATTGCTCCAGTCCAAGTTGTCAAGTTTTGGCGACGGATCGGGAACCCTAGGAATAGATATCCCCAATACAGATGTCCGGGAAACGTCTACGAAATTGAGTAGACGGTTTTTAAGCTCTCAAGTTTTCAGTATTAACCCCGAGCATCACAACGACCTAATCCTAATGCCTAATACCATGACCAAGACGCAAACCAAAACCCAAACTAAGCTCCCCACCTATAAGGCAGATATGGTAAGGACATACCTGCATGAAATCGGTCGTATTCCTCTGTTAAGCCATGAGCAAGAGATTGTATTGGGTAAACAGGTTCAACAGATGATGCGGTTGATGAATGTTAAAGAGCAGCAAGAAGACCAACTCGATCGCCCCATCAGTGATCAGGAATGGGCCGATTTGGTACAGCTCGATCCTCAAGAGTTGGATCGGATGGTCAAGCAAGGTCAACGAGCCAAACAAAAAATGATTGAAGCGAACTTGCGTCTGGTGGTGGCGATCGCCAAAAAATACCAGAAACGGAATATGGAGTTTCTGGATTTAATCCAAGAAGGAACCCTGGGACTCGAACGGGGAGTGGAAAAATTTGACCCCATGAGGGGCTATAAATTCTCTACTTACGCCTATTGGTGGATTCGTCAAGCCATTACGCGGGCGATCGCCCAACAAGGGCGAACGATTCGCCTACCGATCCACATCACAGAGAAACTCAACAAAATCAAAAAAATTCAACGAGAACTCTCCCAACAGTTCGGTCGCAGTGCGACTCCGACGGAAATCGGCCAAGCCTTAGACCTGAAACCGGCTCAAATCCGTGAATACCTCACCCTCTCGCGTCAACCGGTCTCCCTAGATTTACGGGTGGGAGATAACCAAGATACGGAACTCCAAGAACTCTTGGAAGACGATGGTATTTCTCCGGAACACTATGCTACTCAAGAACTCCTGCGCCAAGACTTGCATCATCTGATCGCTGACCTCACACCTCAACAACAAGAGGTGTTGAACTTACGGTTTGGACTCACGGATGGTCATGAGTTATCTCTCTCTCAAGTCGGTCAGCGCATGAGTTTAAGTCGCGAGCGAGTCCGCCAACTGGAACGACAAGCCTTAACCTACTTACGTCGCCATCGGGGTCTGGTTCGTGAGTATTTAGCCAGCTAAGGGTTGGTTGTGTTGTCTCCAATATCGAAGAAGCACCTGGCTTGAACGCCAAGAGATCCCACAGGTGCTTCTAACAGAATAAAAAACGCTGATTTATAAAATCATTTTTTCTGAGGAGGAAACTAGGGTGCTTGAATTTTTATCATCTCAGATGCAACGCTTAACCTCAACATTGGTACACTCTTCATCGGTGCTAACGCCTCTGATGGTTACCCTCATGGTCTCCTTGGGAAATGGCGCTCCTGCCTTGGCTCAAAATAGGTCTAGCTCTCCTGAAAGCTCCCAGGCTGAAGCGATCGCTCAGTTTCCAGATGGGGTCTATTTTTATGGAGAATCTCCTCAACTGGATCAATTGGGTCAAGCCTATATGGTATTTGAAACTCATCAGCAGAAGCTTTTGGGCGCTTTTTATCTTCCCCATTCTTCCTTTGATTGTTTCTATGGACAGGTTGTCCAAAATCAACTCTCTTTGACGGTGATTGATAGTTACGAGCGCACTGCTCATGCTTATGCAATGGCTTTGGAACCGGTAGCGATCGCTTCTAGTCCAGGCTCTACAAACCTCCAGTTTGAGCCTGAAGGCTTTCATCGAATTCCACAATTGAGGGATGCCGAGCGGGGGTATCTAGAAACTTGTCGCCAAGATTTAGGAAATAATTAACCATAGACTTCTTGCAGAAGGTGAGGGAATAGGGAATAGGGATATAGGATTACTCTATTGCTATTTATAGCGTTTCTCTCTTCTATGAAGTACAGCTTGAAGCCTTGAGGTACAGCTTGAAGCCTTAGAACCTAAGCTATACAAGCTATTGCAAAGCAAGCCTATTGCCTAGCGCGAAGCGCTATTTCTACTCACTTATGCAAGAGATCTAATTAACCCTTATTCCTGGGTGTCTGAAGTCTCAGGTGCTTCAGGTGCTTCAGGTGCTTCAGGTACGGTCGTTGTCGGCTCTGGTGCAGGAACTGGAGTCGGTAAAGGTGTTAAACCGGGAATCCCTAAATCCAGATTCGGAGGTTCTGCTGGGGTAACTTCCGAGGGGTTCACCCCTGTGGGAAGTGTTGCCAATGCCACGCGATCGCCACCCACAGATCGCATTAAATCTAAAATTTGGACAACATCTTCATAAAGAGCTGTTTTTGAGGCATACAGCACCATTAATCCCTGTGCATTTTGAATCTGATAGGCGAGTAAGCGCTGTCGTAATTGATCCCTGGGAACTAATTCCTGTTCAATATAGGTTTGGCCCACCGTATCCACACTAACAATTAACATATCCTGCATTTGGGTGGTTCCGGTCTTGGCACTCGGTAAATCCACGGTAATCGCTTGCTGGCGGGTCAACCCCACAGCCGCTAAGATAAAAAAGGTCAAAATGCAGAAAATAACGTCAATGAGGGGAATAACTTCGATCCGCGCCTCTTCTGTTGGATTATCCCAGTTGATTTTCATGGTTGAGTATTATAAAGTCTTGAATCCTCTGGCTGCCATATACCACAACCCTATTCCCTATTCCCTACTTTCGTCCAGGTGTTCGGCAACGGTGTTATAGAGATCAAGAATATGGCGATCGTCTAGATAATAATAGACTTTTCGTCCCCGTTTTTGGTAACGGACAAGCCGGTGAGCGCGGAGGGTTCGCAGTTGATGGGAAACAGCAGATTCCGTTAACTCTAGAGTCGTGGCTAAATCGCACACGCACAATTCTTCCGTAGCTAATAAGGATAGGATTCTTAAGCGATTGGGATCTCCGAGAATACTAAAGAATTCTGCCATTCTTTGAGCTTTCCGAGGATGCAGAAGATGAGACTCTAGATCTTGGCGGTGTTCTGTGTCTAATTCCTGGTGGGGCGAGCAGTGAGGGGAGTCCCCGGTTTCTAGGGTGGAGATGGATTGGGGGAGGTAAGGTTGTGACATAGAAGGAGTAACGAGTAATGAGTGAGTATATTGTTCTTTTGCTACTTATTCAAATTTAACAATATCTGAACAATCTTTCAATTATGTTGTGCTAACATATGAATGTCTGTTCAGATAAGAAGCAAAGGAGATAATCTGATGGTAACTGTGACCCAAATGAAATGTGCTTGTGAGTCTTGCCTGTGTGTTGTTGATGTAGAAACTGGGGTACAGAACAATGGCCAGGTTTATTGCAGTGAGGCTTGCGCCAATGGCCATCCTGATGGTTCAGGCTGCGGACATCACGGATGTGGATGTGATAAATAAGTTATATTGAACCGAAAAAAATATCTGGGGCGATCGCACTTTCTTCATGAAGGAGGCGATCGCCCTTTTCATTAAGGAGCATCGGAACCATCCGCTTTCACGGAATCTTTGCGTAGCGTTCGGGGAGTTTTTTCTAGATAATCGCTTTCCTCATCGGACCAATGTTGACGATACAATAGCTCTAGCTCACTTCCAGCGCGACGAAAGAGTTTGACTTGCATAAAAATCAAGCCTTGAAATAAGCGATAAAAGGCAACAGCAGTAATCGCAATGACCAGACCCACGGCAGTACTAATTAAAGCTTCCCCAATCCCCAAGGTTACCCCACGGGTAGAAGACGTAGCCAAATCGCCAATACTAATAGAGCCTAACGAATTAATTAATCCCAACACCGTTCCCAAAAGTCCCAACATAGGAGAGAGGGAAATAACTGCCTCTAGGATTTTATCTCCTCGGCGCATGGCAGCCAATTCATCATCGGCTGCTGCTTCCAAGGCTAACCGAAAGACCTCCGGATCGGGATTTCTCAGCCGTAAAGGAGCATAAAGAAATCGACCCACAGGTTGATCGCTGGCGCGTCGGGCAATTTCCGGTGCAGTTCTCCAGTCTTCCCGTGCAGCTTCGAGAATTTGCACAATCAATTCTTTTTCCTTGGTTAAAACCGTCCACCAAAACCATAACCGTTCAATAATCGTACTGAGGGCAAGCACGGATAAGAACAGTAATGGGCCAATGGTTAACCCCCCCTTCTCTAAAATTTCTGCGATCGTCATAGTTATCTGGTTCTCTGTGCCTAAACGCTGGGTAATGGATCGGTGTTCTTCGATTGTCTTACATTTTAGGATGTTCGGAGTTTATTATCAGGTTTTCCTTTGCCGTCGAGCTAGGTGGGGAAATCCTTACCCGCATTTTAGATAAGAGTTTGCCACAATAGAAGTAATGAGAGAAAGAGATTCTATGAGCAACCCAATTCAATCCCTGTACACTTGGTATCGGAATATGATTCGTAATCCCCAGTATCGCTGGTGGATTATTCTGGGAACGTTAGTTTATATTTTTAGCCCCCTAGATATTTCCCCGGATGTGTTTCCGATCGCCGGTCAAATTGATGATGTGGCAGTCATGGTCATTTTGCTTTCGGAGGTCTCCCAACTGATTTTAGACCGGGTGAAAGCGCAACAGCCATCAACCCCCACCTCCCCCAGTGGTGAAACGACTTCCAAAAACACAGTTGATGTGGATGCCGTTTCCCTAGATTAGGCAGGGAGTCGGGAGATGGGGGGACGCGGAGACGCTCCAGACACGGGGACACGGAGAAATTGCCTATTCCCTATTCCCTACTCCCCATTCCCTATTAATTGGGATTAGAAATCGGTAACACCTCCAAACCCGGTACTGGAGTAACAGACTCTGGTACATCAACTACAGGGGGGGCGGGTTCTGGGGTGTAGACAGGAGGAGCCAGACGCGCTTCCCAAGATCTAATTTGGGATTGAGCGCTGGAATAGAGACTATGGCTAGGGGGAATTTTGACGGCAATAGCGATCGCTCCTGGCAGATCGTAACTGGATCGCGCTTGCGCTAAACTCAGCAGTTCTTGCCCCCAACGATTGATTTCCTGTTCAGCGCTCGAACGTAAAGGATGTTCCCAAGGGATTTGTTCAGCTCGATTGATCGCTGCAACTAAATCTTCTGGCGAACCTTTAGCCGCTATTTGTTGAGCCGTTTGTAGATTATCCTGTCCCCTCATTTCCCATCGCCAATCCTCAATTAAACCATTGGCTTCATCAGAAAGAGCGCGACCGGGAGAAATTTTGCTGGCTGTGGCGATCGCCCCGCTTAGATCGCCCAAATTGGCATAATTTCGCGCTTGATCCAGATACGGTCTATCTTCCAGACGCTCTAACTGATTCGCCCACAGACGAATTTTCTCCTGAGCTTGGGGATACAACGCCCGTCCAGAGCCAATCCGTCGGGCCTCATTAATGGCAGATTGTAAAGAGAGGGCATCCCCCGCAAAGGCCAAACTTTGGGCATTATTTAAATAGGGCCGATCTTCAATCCGCTCCACTTGGTCTTGCCAACGGTCAACTTTCTCTTGGGCTTGAGTATAGAGAGTGCGACCCGGACTAATCATACTCGCTTCCTGAATAGCCGATCGCAAATCCTCCAGAGTTCCGCCTATGGCCAAAGATTCAGCCCGATTCAAATAGGGCCGATCTTCAATCGTTTGGATTTCAGTATTCCAGGTATTGAGCAAAGTTGAAGCTTCCTGATAGCGGGGATTATTGCTAGAGATTAAGGACACTTCTGCCACAGCTTTGGCCAAATCATCCACCCCACCACCACGAGCCATATTACGAGCTTTTTCCAATCTAGCCACATCTTCAATTTCCCGTTCCCATCGAGAAATTAGATATTGAGCTTTGCCATAGAGAGGTCGTTTAATATCAATCTGTTTCGCTTGAGTAATCCCTTTTTCTAATCCTGAAACGGTATTACTCCAGGTCGATTGATGAGCCTTAGCCAAAACCGTAAAATCTTCGACCTGTTTCTCCATTTGGGCAGCAGCCGGAATTCTTTGTACAATAGCGATCGCGCCTTGGGCATCTTGCTCCTCTAACTGCTCTTCAGCCACCTCCATCATCTGGCGACCCGTTTTACGGATCAGATTTTGAGCCTCTCCATACAAATAACTCGACTTCTCAACCTTTTCCATTAACTCAATCGCCTTGAGCAAATCCTCCACCGTTCCGAACTCTGCCAAATCTTCTGCCTCGGCCAACGTTTTACCATCTTGACGAGACATTTGAATCAATTGCGTCAATTCTTGATAGCGGTTTTCTGACCAATAAACATTATCGATCTTGAGCAATTGTGTCGCTTGGCGGAAGGCCTGAGTCCATTGCCGTTTGCGGATTAAATTTTCTGTTTCTGCATAAATCTCTTCCGCCTTATCCCACATGCCTCGCCAGCGTTGCAGCCGATTATTCACCAAATCGGCTGCTGTAGTATCACTGGGAATATTTTGCGCTGTAGCGATCGCCTCTTGCAACTTACCTTGTTCAAACAGCATATCCCCCAAAACCAGCATATTTTCTGCCCAATCCTCAATCGATTGATTAATCCGAGGTCGTAAGGGATGATTCATAGGCAACGCATTGACAATTTCAATCGCCTCTAAATACCCTTCTCCTGTCTGCTCTTGAGCCGCTAATTCTGCACAATGCAACCGTAGAGAAGCGGAAGCCGTTGCCCATTGAACCTGGTCACAATTGGGTAACTTCGGCAGTTTTACCAAAGTCAACATACTTAAAAAACCTAAACCTCCTGGCACAAGAACAATCAGGGCAATCCAAAATAACCAGGATTGAGGGCCGATATTCTGAACCTTGAAATTGGGGTCGGGGGTATGGGATGGAGAATTCATAGGGCCAGTTTGGGAAACTTGCTATATTATGGGGGCAATGCAGGCGATCGCCAATCGACAAAGCAAAAATAGCGCTTTGAGCTAGGCAAAAGGCAAAAGGTAAAAGATTATCGGTGCTAGGTTTGAGACTTGAAGAAAAGTCCTAAGAACCTTGGCGGTTCCGATAATTGGTCTTCTTATCCTACCGTTGTCGTTCAGAAACGCCAACCGATCGAGCCTGAATAAAACTTCGGGTTGGCTTCTCTAAGAACCGGTATTACTTTGTAACTCTTCAATCAATTCTGCCAACTGATCGGAATTAATGTGATAGACGTCCTGACAAAATTCACAAGTGGCTTCTGCACCCTCATCTTTTTCGATCATATCTTGTAGTTCTTCCTGTCCTAGTAATTTCAACGCTCCTAAGACCCGATTCACCGAACAGGGACAATAAAACTGCACCATCTGAGTTTCTGGAAAAATGTGCAGATCGAAATCCCCCAACAAATCCTGAAAAATTTCTGGCAGCGTTTTATGGGCCCGGAGCAGAGGAGTAAACCCAGATAACTGAGATACACGGGATTCTAAAGCACTGATCAGCTCTGCATCTTCGGCTGCTTTCGGCAACACTTGCAGCAAAAGTCCCCCAGCCGCTTGTACGCCATCGGCATCTACAAAGACCCCCAGGATCAGAGCCGAAGGGGTTTGTTCAGAAGTGGCCAGATAATGGGTTAAATCCTCACCAATTTCTCCAGAGACCAATTCTACGGTGGTGGAATAGGGATAACCATAGCCCACATCTCGCACCACATATAAATAGCCTTCCCTACCGACTGCTCCTCCAACATCCAGTTTTCCTTTCTCATTGGGGGGTAGCTCGACGCTGGGATGGTGGACATAACCGCGCACCGTACCATCTAAACCCGCATCGACTAAAATCGAACCTAAAGGGCCATTGCCATTCACCTTAATCGTTACTCTCGATCCCGGTCGTTTCATGCTCGAAGCAAATAACAATCCTCCCGCCATGGTGCGTCCGAGTGCTGCTGTAGCCACATAGGACAGGTTATGTCGTTGACGAGCCTCATCCGTGAGGCGGGTAGTAATTACGCCCACTGCTCGAATACCACCCTCGGCTGCCGTTGCCCGAATTAACTGGTCTACCATAAAACCCCTTACATTTCTTTACACTTTCCTTATTCTAAACAGGGAAGTGAACTTTACATCAGCGACAAATCTCTCTGGCATACTGGAGAAGGGAACTCTTGCAATTTAGATTGATAGGTATGTTTGGGACATTTCAATCGAGTCAGTTACGGATAGAAGTTGAGGCTTCTGAAGCGAAGATTCGCCAGAGTCTGTTGTATCCCGATCGCCTGCGTCAGTGGTTATGGCCACAAACGTTATCGGAGGGGTTACCAGAACAATTGAGTGCTGGAGTTACATTTACCAGTCGGATGGGGCCGGTGGCGATTTCCCATCAAGTTGACTTGGCTGGCGATCGCCACTTACGCTTACTCCTAAGTCATGGCATTGACGGCTTCCATGAATGGATGTGGGGCGACGGATGGATACAGTCCCGACTTGAAGGAGTGACTTTACTACCGCTCAATTTAGGTCAAACCCTCAGTTTACTCAGACTCAAACAATTTTTAACCCAACCTGATGAATCCTGATGTCTGCCAAGGATGTTTATCACAATACTGGATTGTTTCATCTAATTTGATGCATTAGATTTCGTTTGTAGTGATCGCTCAAGCCCTCTGCAGCTAGGTTTTTAAGCACTCTTCGTGCTTACTACAAACAAAGCCCTATTTTAGGTGAAACAATCCAGTAGATTGGTTTAAACGAAGCGAAACCCCTGTTTTCCCTATTCCCTATTCCCTATTCCCTATTCCCTATTCCCTAACTATGCTACCTGTTGCCGAAGCCGAACGTTTAATTCTAAATCAGATTCATCCCCTCAACCCCGAAACTGAGTCTCAAATGGTCACCCTGGATAAAGCTAGGGGGCGCGTACTATCTCGTCCAGTCACCAGTAGTCTCGATTTTCCCCATTGGGACAACTCAGCCATGGATGGCTACGCTGTTCGCTATCTGGATGTGCGCGACTGTTCCCCAGAAAATCCGGCAGTTCTGGAAGTTGTAGGAGAAGTTCCTGCCGGAATTGTTCCCAATTTTACTCTACAGCGAGGACAAGCCGCCCGCATTTTTACGGGAGCTATGATTCCCAATGGTGCAGATACCATCGTCATGCAGGAAAATACTCAGCTACAGAACCAAAAAGTGTCGGTTTTGAGGGCTACTAAATCCGGAGAATTTATCCGCAAACAAGGGAGCTTTTATCAAGCAGGTAATATCTTGCTGCAATCGGGAATGCTCGTCAATATGCCCGAAGTTGCCATTTTAGCGGCTGCCCAATGTAACCAAGTTAGCGTTTATCGTCGTCTAAGAGTTGCAATTTTTGCGACAGGAAATGAATTGGTTCCTTGCGATCGCCCCTTAGCACCCGGTCAAATTGTAGACTCCAATCAGTATGCTCTTGCTGCCGGGATTGCCCAAATGGGAGGCATTCCCCATTGTTTTGGTATTATTCCTGATGACCCAGAAGCCACTCAAAAAGCTATTTCTGGAGCCTTATCTATGGTGGATGCGATCATTTCTTCTGGGGGTGTTTCTGTCGGAGAATATGATTATATTGACCGGATTTTAAAGGATTTAGGGGCAACACTCCATGTGACAAAAGTAAAGATAAAACCCGGTAAACCCTTAACCTTTGCCACATTTACTGAAAGCTCAATTCCCAGTTGTTTATATTATTTTGGTTTACCGGGAAATCCAGTTTCGGCATTAGTTTGCTTTTGGAGATTTGTACAACCGGCTCTGAAAAAGCTATCCGGTTATAGCAGTGGATGGCAACCGAAGTTTGTCCTAGCCCAAAATCGCTGTTTATTGCGTGGAGGCCCCAGAGAAACCTATGTTTGGGGTAATTTAGCCTATACTCCCCAAGGCTGTGAGTTCGATCTAGTGCCCGGTTTACAAATTTCCGCTAATTTAATTAATTTAGCTGGAACCACCGGGTTTGCCGTAATTCCCGCAGGAAAAGATCGGATTCATCCAGGAGAATGGGTGCAAGTTCTAACGATTTAGGACTCAAAATTGGAGTGGTCTTCGGCTTCGTTTTCTGGCCAATAGTCGCTATCTAGAGTTTCGGTTATAGAAAAGGGACACAGTCGATCTCCCGCTTCTCACTTTTGCCCATGTCTTCAAGTTCTTCTGCGAGATGCTCTAGATCGATGCGATCGAGTTGGCGATCGCGCAATAACTGTGACGTAGTTTCCAGCCACAGACAATAGTCGCGATCGTAGAGATTGGAG
The DNA here is from genome assembly GCF_017746735.1 of Roseofilum sp. Guam. Classification (NCBI taxonomy): domain Bacteria; kingdom Bacillati; phylum Cyanobacteriota; class Cyanophyceae; order Desertifilales; family Desertifilaceae; genus Roseofilum; species Roseofilum sp. Guam. The sequence goes on from NZ_JAGHZN010000064.1 coordinate 32,399, forward strand.
AAGAGAGAGCGATCGCTGACTGTTTTCATAACGCTTATGCTGTTGAATTTTCCGCCACTTTGACTTCGATGCGATCGATCAATACGTCAAAGTCTGTGATTCTTCCGAGGATTTAACTTAAATTATACAGAAATTGCCCAGATAGTGGTCAGTTGGATGCAGATACCCCAACCTTGGGTTTTGAGTGTAGACCGTACCAGTTGGGAATTAGGAAACCATTGCTACAACATCCTCATACCCTTTCCGCCTAAAATGACATCGTTTCCTTGGTTTCCATAGAGTTCATCATTACCTGCATTACTAGCAATAATATCTGCACCTTCTAGTCCCCAAACAATATCATTTTCCTGGGCTTCAACGATTATGTCATTGTGTTGTGTTCCGAAGCGAATCATCAGTCTAGTCTCCTGAACGGTAGATGTTTAGCCCTTGCAGTGTGGGGGTTAGAGGAGAAAAAGAGGTGAAATCAGAATCCATCTGATTTCAGTCCCTCTTGCATTTATGTCTTCGTGTCTCCATACTAACTTATCTATTTTAGCTAACAAAAACTGTTTTGAAAATTAAAAGAAATTGATATTTTTTTTGTGTTTTTTTGAGTGAATTACTAATAATATCAGATTGAAGCGCGAAAACTGACTCAGTTTGACTCATTTTTTGAAAGTGGATCGATCGCCACTTGCCTCTTACCTCTAAAATGTAAATTTATGTAACAATTTCGCTCAAAGCGCATAAAAATCGACCTTAAAAACTGAGAACCCTATAGAGGGGTCATGCACTTCTCTAGTTGTTGCAATCGCAAGATAGGGTTATGGCAGATACACTCACAGCCTCCAAAGCCGGACTAGACACTGTTTATAGAGCTATTCGCCAAAAAGGATGGACAAAAACTCAAACCTCTCTATGGTGGCATGATGCTCAAACATCGCAAGCAACCCTACGCAGGTTTTGGCGTAGGATTCCCATTGATCGACATGCATTTCAAAAGATTTGTCAGGTTGCGGGAGTAGGCTGGGAGAGCGTCACGGAAATTGAATCGTCTTCAAGCTCACCAGAAAAAAACAAGAATAAAGACCTCTTAAGGGATTTGAGCCTCATTGATTGCATGGTGATCCTATTGCTCCTGAGAACCTAACCCTGACGATCTGGTAATACAATAGAATATCTCGATCTGGTTTCTAGGAGGTTTTTCTCGTTTTGACAGATGCTTGTTCTCAAGATTCCGGCTCTGAAAACCACGTTTCCCCTCCCGAACAACCTCAGCGATCGCCAAAATTCGGCGATCGCTTCAAAGCCTTGTCCTCTAAAGTATCTCAGGCAATGGGCTTTGAATGGATGTACTTTAATCTCAACTATGCCGACTGTGTAGAACTCTATGCACCAGAGACTCTAGTTGCGGCTTATGTCAACGATCACTCGAGTTGGTTTACTCGGTGTGCCCTACCAATGAAAGCGATCTCTATCGGCGACAATGCCTATGATTTACTCATTGGTCGCTATGGAGCGCTTCAATTTGAAGTTGAAGTTAGAATAGGACTCGAACTGATTCCCTGTGATGAAACAGGAGTTTATCGCATCTGTAGCATTGAACTCCCCAATTATACGCCCCCAGGTTATCAAGTAAACTTTCACGGACAATTTTATCTGGCCGAAATTCCCTGTTGTCCCACCCCAGAATATTTCAAGGAACTGCAAAGCTATCTCATCCTTCCCTCACCTCTACCGGAAGTGATGACACGCTGGGAATGGAGTCTAGATCTAACAGTAGGCGTAAGATTTCCCCAATTTATCCATCGCTTACCCCAATCTTTGATCCAAACGACTAGCGATCGCCTCCTGCAACAAATTGTCCGCGAAGTTTCTCGCCGTTTGGCTAAAAAAGTACAACAAGACTTTCATAAAACCCTAGCCAATTAGGGAATAGGCCATAGGAAGTAGGGAGTAAAGAATAAGTGATTTACCGGTTTCTGAAGTGTCTGAAGTCTCTCCCAATCCCCTTATTCCCTTACTCCACCATTCTCCCACCCCTACCCCAACCCTACCATCCTCTGTCAGAATAGATTAGAACGCGACTATTGTTTGCTCTTCCGGCTATGGCCTACTGCTTAAACCCCAATTGCAACCACCCCGAAAATCCACAGAATGCAGAGGTTTGTCAAAACTGTGGAAAACCCTTAACAGAGCTGCTTAGGGGTCGATATCGAGTTCTCAAACCCCTGGGACGGGGGGGAATGGGTCGTACCTATCTCGCGGTTGATGAAGACAAACTTCGCAGCTTCTGCGTGATCAAACAATTTTCTCCCCAAATTCAAACGACAGGAGAACGACGGGACAAATCGGTGCAAAAGTCCACAGATTTGTTTTACCAAGAAGCCATGCGGTTGCATGAATTGGGAGAACATCCACAAATTCCCACCCTATTAGCCTATTTTGAACATCAGGAACAGTTGTATTTAGTTCAACAGCTTATTCGTGGCCCCACCTTATGGCAAGAGTTAAGGCATCAAGGGGCATTTAGTGAAAAGCAAATCTGGGATATTCTCGAACAATTATTACCGATATTGGAGTATATTCACGGTTATAAAGTGGTGCATCGGGATATTAAACCCACGAATATTATTCGCCGTAAACAAGACAAAACACTGGTGTTAATTGATTTTGGCATTGCCAAACAGTTAACGGCCACTGGAATGGCCAGAGTCGGGACAAAAATTGGCACAGAAGGGTATGCTCCTATGGAACAAATCCGCAGTGGTCGTGCCTATCCAGCCAGTGATTTGTATAGTTTAGGGGTGACTTGTATTCATTTGCTGACTGGGTTATCGCCTGATGAATTATTCGATCCCTTAACGGGGAATTGGCTATGGCGAGAAACACTCAAAGAACAAGAGATTGTCATTAGCGATCGCCTGGGACAAATTTTAGATAAACTACTCAAAGATATTGTCAGCGATCGCTATCAGTCAGCCCAAGCTGTGATTGCTGATATGAACCCTGTGCCGAGTCCCCCCAATGTGATTGTACCGGAAGGGTATTTAATCTCTCCTCCTGCGGTTCAAGATTGGCATTGTGTCCATACCCTCCATCACCATAGTGGTAAAATTCAGGATTTAGCTATCCATCCCCAAGGCAATCTTCTAGCCAGTTCCAGTGAAGATAAAACCCTCTGTTTGTGGCGGATGAGCGGGCAAAAATTAGAGAAGGTTTCTCTGCTGTCTACCTTAACGGGTCATGAGGCTTCTGTGGGAGCTGTTGCTATCCATCCTGAAGGGGAATTATTGGTCAGTGGGAGTCATGATAAGCAGATTTTGTTTTGGCGTTTACCAGAGTCTATTGATAAACAAATTGTTCACACCCAACCGATTTTGGTTTTAAACGATCATCGGGATTGGGTAAATACTCTGGTGTTTAGTCCCAGTGGCAGTTTATTAGCCAGTGGCTCAAACGATAAAACTGTACGAGTGCGACAGTTAGCCGTGACTCCAGATGGCGAATGGGAACAATTACCTCTGTTAACCTTAACCAGTCATACGGATGCCGTAAATGCCTTAGCATTTAGTGCGGATGGTCGCTGGTTAGCCAGTGGAGGAGAAGACCGAGTGGTGAAGGTTTGGAATGTGGAAACGGGAACGCTCCATTTAAATTTACCGCGCCATGCGCAACGGATTAATGCGTTGGCGTTTAGTCCCCGTAATCGGATTTTGGCCAGTGGTAGTGATGATGGTACGATTCGGATCTGGGATTCACTCAAGGGTCATCAAATTCGCACGTTAACTGAACATGGCGATTCTATTTTTGGCTTAGTGTTTAGTCCTAATGGTCAGGTATTGTTTAGTAGTAGTCGCGATCGCACCATCAAAATCTGGGACTTAGAGAACTGGAAATCCATCTCTACTTTAGATGATCACTCCTGGTGGGTGAGGGCGATCGCCTTAAGCCAAGATGGTTTAACCTTGGTTACCGGTAGTGGTGATGCCACCATTAAAATTTGGCGTTGGATGTGAGGATAATCCTTCATCCATTACTGCTAGAAAAGTTGGTATTGATCAGGATAGCCGCTTGAGTGCGATCGCGGACATTAAGCCGACTCAAAATATTGGCTACATGGTTTTTCACCGTGCGCTCAGAAATATACAAGGTTTTGGCAATTTCCCGATTACTATAACCCGCACCAATGAGCTTCAAAACCTCCTGCTCCCTTGGGGTTAACAGTTGTAACTCTGGTGGTGCAGAATTCACCTCTGGTTCCGGTTGACTGGTAAGCATTTTTTCTAATAATCCTGGCCCCAAATGGGTATAGCCTTTATGAACCGATCGAATGGCTTCGGCTAAATCTTCTGAAGGCGTATCCTTTAATAAATAGCCCTTCGCACCGTAACGCACGGCTTGGGTGATATATTCATCATCATCAAAGGTAGTTAAGACCAAAACTTTAATTTGGGGACACTGCTCTTGCAGCACTTTAGTAGCAGCAACCCCGTCCATAACCGGCATCCGCACATCCATTAAGACGACATCCGGTTGTAAAGATATGGCTCGTTCAATAGCAACTTTGCCATTTTCAGCAGCTCCAATTACATCTAGATCGGGTTTAGTTTGTAGGAGACTCGATAACCCTTCTCGGACTAAGCTTTGATCGTCTACTAATAATATTTTGATCATAAAAAAAGGAATTAAAACTCGACAATTACGGGAGTATGATCGCTCGGTTTAGGTAAGTGTCGAGGGGCGATATCAATGATACATCTTGAAGCGCGATCGCCTAACGGAGCCGATAAATAGTGATGATCGATACGCCAACCTCGCTGACGCTTAAAGGAATTTTGGCGATAATCCCACCAAGTATATTGACCTTCTTCTTGGTTGAATTTCCGGAAAGCGTCGGCTAATCCTAACTTGAGAATACGTTGCAAGGCTTCCCTTTCTTTGGCAGTCGTTCCGGTTTTTTGGCTATTGGGGGAAACTTCAAAATGCACATCCCGATCTTCCGGAACAATGTTAAAATCGCCACTAATACATACCCCTTGAGCATGGCGATTGAGGAGAATATCGAGATAATCTTGCAGAAGCGAGAGCCAATCTAATTTATAGAAATATTTATCACTCTCGAAGTCGCCGCCATTGGGAACATACACCGTGATAATACGGATATCGTCTAAAACTCCGGTAATTAAACGCTTTTGCTCGTCAAATTTCCCCACCCGATCTGCGCCTAAAATGGGGCTAAAGCCAGTGGTAACCTCTGATAGGGGCGATCGCGTAATCAAGGCTACGCCATTATAAGCCTTTTGCCCAGAGACATAAACGTGATATCCGGCCTCTTCAAAGGGCGATCGCGGAAATAGATCGTCAATTACCTTGGTTTCCTGCAACCCCAACACATCCACCGGGTTATCTCGCAGCCAATTGACAACAATATCCAGTCGGGTACGAATCGAGTTAACATTCCAAGTGGCAATTTTCATCAACGGTAACGCTTGGCGCTGGTAATGAGTAATAGAGAGGAGAAGACGATCCCCTCAAATTGTAACTGAATGGGGGATAGAAGAATGCTCTACTAGGAATTAAAATAAATAGAAAACAGATGCTTAAACCTCATGCCTGAAACCCAATCTGAAGCCAAAAATGTATTCGGTGAACCGTTACAACCCTGTTGCACTGACCCCATGACGGGATATTATCGCACCGGATATTGCGAAACCGGGCCCGGAGATTTCGGTCTGCATGTGGTTTGTGCCCAAGTAACCGAAGAATTTTTAGCCTATACTCGCGAACAAGGGAATGACTTAAGTACCCCCGTACCAATGTATCAATTTCCCGGACTTAAAAGTGGCGATCGCTGGTGTCTATGTGCCTCTCGTTGGAAAGAAGCCCTCGAAGCTGGGGTTGCGCCTCCCGTTGTCCTCTCCGCTACCCATCTCAATACCTTAGCTGTGATTCCCTTAGAATTACTGAAAGACCATGCTGTCGATCGAGAGGGTTAATATCAAGTTGGCTACATGAGCGATCGCTATTCTGTATCCAAGCTCTGTTCTGGGTTATCTGGCTCTCCTGCTGACGTAGCCACTTCATTAACTACTGTTTGGAAAGAGGTCAAAGATTCGGTTGTTACAGCTTGAGTCAATAATTCTGCCAGCACTTCCAAGTTGGCGATCGCCCTCACTTGCTCTTTTAACTCGGCTGGAACCTCCACAAAACGGACTTCCAAAATGCGAAGGATAGATTCTTGTCGTTCCTCAGCGCGTCCTTGTTCGCGCCCTTGTTTGCGTCCTTTCTCAATGCCAAAGCGTTCAACACTGGTAATGTAAGGCATGACTTTCTCCTTCTCTAAGGTTTCCAGTTCTGTCCATAACCGCCGCTCTTCTGGTTCGGGAAGTTCCATCAGCCAGTCTATGAGCCGAAATAGTTCTACTATATCCTTGCGGGATAGTCCTCGTTCATTGAAACTAATCCATCTTCTCGCATTTCCCGGATCTTATCTTTCAGGAAAATAATGATTTCATGTATAGTCTCTAGAATGTGAGATCTATCATTTTCCAACCCCTTTTTAACAATATCAGACCATTCACCTTCTAGGCAGTCCTGAACTTTCTGACAACCTCTGCTTGAGCTGGATCGAGCTTTCCTGCTTGCTCTCTTTTTTTCAGTTCTTCAAATGCATTACCATAGTTCTCTAATAAATCTTGGAGAGAGGATTGTTCAAGAGCTTGATGTAACTGATCTCTAGTGAGCCTCCTGGTTTTTTGTTCCGGTAAACTCAGCCCCAAAAGGGATAGTAGAAATATCAGCAATAATATCACCACATAAAATGCTGAAATCCAAGGGTATAAATACCAATACCATCCCGGATAATAAGGTCGATTTCCTCGCAGATAATCTATAGCTATTCCCAGTAACCCATAAAAACACAGCGCGATTCCAAATAGGCTTCCAAAGTAAGCTATATGACCCCAATCCGGATCTTTTAGTTCACCTGAAACTATAGCGAAAAAAGCAATGACAAATGTCAAAATAAAGTGAGAAACAAACCAGCTACTGACAACGCGAAGACCAAAGCCTGAAGGCAGAGCAAAAGGATCTGGGATAATCAATTTGATCAAGATATCCAAGGTAGCAGCCTCCTGAGTCAAGAAGGACATTAGAATGTTAAAATTAGAAGGATTTTTTGTATGGTTATATACTCTTCTAAAAGGGTAATTATTTATACTCAGTCTGTCAGTAGCAAAAAGTCATCAAAAAGTAAGGTGAATGTCAGGTGCTACCCCAATGTGAGGTAGAATTATAGAGAAACTTCACGTTTGGGTCTCTCGTAGATTGTGGCTTTTGACAACACCTGTAAATTCCTGGCAACCCAAAACCCAATCAGTTTTGTCCGTTTGCTGCTTCCCCAAATCAATGCCAGCAATGTGCAAGTGATTAAAACTGAACTCTCTACTGAACCGGTTCGTGCTGACTCCTTAATCTTACTCAAAGCAGCCGATACGATCCTCCATCTGGAATTTGAGCGCATTCCTAAAGCTGACCCACCCTTAGCAGAGCGGATGATCGACTATTGGTTAAGGCTTTATCGCAAATATCACTGTACCATTGAACAAGTCGTCATTTTCCTCAAACAGACCACCTCACCTGAAGTTTATGTCGATCGCTTCCAAGTCCAAAATACCCTTCACAAATATCGTGTCCTCCGTTTGTGGGAACAAGACTCTGCTCCCTTCCTCAGTGATGCTGCTCTTCTTCCTTTAGCCCCTTTAACCCGTAGCAATGCGCCGCGAGATCTGCTACAACAGGTAGCAGAGGCCACGCGCAAAATTCCTGACTCTAATCAACGCCGAGAAATCATTGCCTGCACTGCTATTATGTCTGGACTCATTCACAACCCCGAAACTATCCAAGACCTCTTCCGCGAAGACTTGCTAGAAGACTCTTCTTTTTATCAGTTCATCCTGCAAAAAGGAATGAAAGAAGGTGTTAAACAAGGTCGTCAGGAAGGTCGCCAGGAAGGTCGCCAGGAAGGTCGTCAGGAAGCCGTCTTGATGATGTTACGTCAGAAAATTGGTACGATCGCAGCAGAGACAGAAGAGAAAATTTATAATCTTTCATTCACCCAACTCCAAGCGTTGATGGAAGCGATGCCTAACTTCCAAGAACAGCAGGACTTAACGGAATGGCTCGCTAGTATCCCTCAATGACCGTTGATGAAGCATTAAGCTTGCCACCTCACTGGCAACATCAATTTTCTGGTCAGTCCCCAATTCCATCTGATGAGCTGAGTTTGTTCTAATAGCCATATGATAGCTTAGATAACAGGCCGTTTTAATTCATCTAAAGCCTATGGTGACTGATACAGGCGATCGCACAACTCTCACACTCAGTGTGGCAGACCGACTCAAATTTTTAACGGAGCTGGTCATCTTCCAAGATCTCGCTCAAACGGAGTTCATAGAACAGTTAGCGACTCATTTAGAAGAGGTGCCCTTTCCCGCAGACCATACCATTTTTGCTCAGGGCGATCGCGGTGACTTACTCTATATTCTCTTTTCTGGTCGGGTCAAAGTCCATTTTGACGACGTGCAACTGGCAGAACTGACCCCCGGATCTTATTTTGGTGAAATGGCGATCTTTGAATCCCGGCCGCGATCGGCCTCTGTAACAACCCTAGAACCCTGTCAATGTCTGGTCTTAACCCAAGAACAAGTTTATCGAGCCATTAAAGAACGACCCAAAGTAGCCATCCAAATGATTAATGTTCTCTGCCAACGGGTGCGTAAACTCAATCGCCTCTTTGGGGCATCGGAAGACTTATTCTATAGCCAGGTACAACAGCAAGTTTTATCATGATCTCTACACAATCTCTGGAACGGCTTAAAGATATCCCCATCTTTGGCAATATTAAAGCTGAAGATGATGTTTTTTTAGCAGAAATTGCTAATCAATTGGGAGAAATCGAATTTCCCGCCGGTCACACCATTTTCCGTCAAGATGAAAGGGGTTCCTATCTCTATATTCTCGTATCTGGAGCAGTGGAAGTCCATATCGGTGGACTGAGATTGGCCCATTTCCAACCGGGCGACTATTTTGGGGAAATGTCAGTTTTAGATTCCCAGGTTCACTCGGCTTCTGTGACCGCTCTAGAAGAATGTAAATGTTTGGTTTTATCCCAAAAGCATCTCTATGAAGCGATCGAAAAATATCCAGAGTTGGGATTAAATATTATTCGCCTATTGTGCCAGAGAGTCCGAACTCTCAATCATCATATTACGGCTTGGTTAAGAGGGTTGTTAACCATTGCTTGGGCTGATGGCGAATATAATCCAGAGGAACAAGAGCTGATTGCTGAGTTAATTAAAGATGAGTTAGGCAGTAATCTGAATTTAGGCTCCCTTAAACCGATTACGGGGGAAGAATTAGCAGCGGTTTTAGGACGCGAAACGTCAGTAGCCGAGAATTTTCTGCGTACTGGGGTGATTATGGCTTTGGCGAATGGAACCTATTCAGAAGAGGAAGACCGGGTATTACAAGAGTATTGTGCGGCCCTAGAACCTTCGAGTGAAGTATTAGATGCTCTCAAATTTTTATTGATTACATCCGAAAATTTGCCCGAACAAAAACGCCAAGCGCTGATTGAAAAATTGCAAAAAACTTTTCCAGACGGAGATGTTTTACATCCGGTGCGGGATTGGTTAGATGGTTTGGATATTAATACACCTTATATGGCACGATTCCTCTGTAAAATGATCCCACCTCAATGTCCGTTTGAACGGGATATTAAGCTGTTCGGGCATAAAATTGTTCATATCCCTCCCATGTGTAAGTTGAATCCGCTTTATGAGCAGTTGGTGGGGTTGCGTTTCCGCGCTCTGTCTTATCTGGCGGATGATTGTAAGGAGGATATTTCTCGGTATATTTAACTTGAGTTGAGGGGATTTTTAAAAAAATAACTTTTTATATAGGTAGGTTAAACTAGAGAAAAAGCAAACAGAGGACATTAGTGAATGGCTGACGAAATCGAACAGAAACAAAATAATGATGAGCGGCTTGTTCCAGTTTTTAATAGCCTAAATATCCGAAAACTGGCGAAAACAAATCTTAAGCATCTACAGGACTTACCCCAATTCCCAGGTATTTACTTCGCGGTTGATAGCGGGTATCGTGTTCATTACATTGGAGTAAGCACAACCAACCTATCCGAAAGGTTGGAAAATCATGATAGATTAGCAGACTTCAAGCGATCAAACGTTCAATATATTGCTTATATGACAGGCTTTGATAATGAAGATTTAGGAAATATGGAAACTCAAGCAATTTCCTACTTTAACCCTCCCCTAAATAGCAACAAAATTGACTTAACACCCATTGTCGATCTGGGAATTAACGGACTCGATTTATTAGAGTGTTATGCAGAATTAAAACGGCAACAAAAAGCAATTGAGCTTGAGCTTGAGGGCTATAAACCCAATGTTCTGTCTATTATCCAAGCGGCCGGAGGCAAGATTCAAGGAACTGGATATACTGCCTCCACACCAGTTAAACCTAAATGGCTGTATTCTCAGGAATTAGAAGATTTAGCTAACGAAGTTAAAGTTAGGCAGAAAGAAGAGCGGGATAACAATATTGCAACTTATGAAGAAGTTACAATGTTTCCGGTCATTCGTATTTCACAATAGGACGTTTAAGAACAATTAATTTGAATGTTTCAGGGGCATAAGGCAATCTAAGATGAATGTGGTGATTGAGCAAGTCTCTTATAGGGAACAAGAGGAGGCGATCGCCTCCATTCGCATAGAAGTGTTCCAAAACGAACAAGGAGTTGATCCCACTTTGGAGTTTGATGGTTTGGACGAAGATGCAGATCATCTTCTCGCGTACAAAGAATCAGTCCCAGTGGGAACAGCCAGGGTGCGCCAGTTAAATCCTGAAACTGGGAAAATTGAGCGTTTGGCTGTGTTAGCTCGTTTTCGAGGTCAAGGAATAGGGCGAAAGTTAATACTCAAAGCTTTAGAACTAGCCCAATCTTATGGGGTACAAGAAGTAATTATCAATGCTCAAGTTTATGTTCAACCTCTTTACGAACAATTTGGATTTATACCGGAAGGGGAAGAATTTCTAGATGCGCAAATGCCTCATATTAAAATGCGGAAAAAATTCCATGATTAAGGAATAGTTAAGAAACAATTGCCGTGAGCGATCATCTCTCTTCTCGTGGAAGTGATATCAAATCCGGTTAATTGGCCACAGTTTACAGGGGATCGCTGGGCCACCAATGATATTGAGTATAGCCCC
>NZ_JAGHZN010000065.1:0-23918 GCF_017746735.1 Roseofilum sp. Guam
CATTAGGAAATCGCTATGATTGTTGAAATTAGAGAATTTAAGCAAAATCCTATTGCATCAAATTAAGCTTGCCACGCCAGTAGGGTGCGTTACACTATCGCTAACGCACCCTAAAGTAAACTTGCGCTTGATTTACTGCTTCTTCGACTGGGATTTTCGTCAATGATAAACCTCTAGATTGCTTTGAAATTTTATAATATCTTAGTCATCAAAAAACGATGATGGCGTTGATATCCAACTCTGTTATAAAGACGTTGTGCATCCGGATTTTCAAAATCAACTTCTAGATGAACGGCTTGTATTCCCAAATCTTGACAAGTCTTTTCTATAAATGATAGCGTTTGAGTGCCGATGCCCTGTTGACGGTATTGGGGTCTCAGGTAAAATTCATCAAGAAAAGCATCTCTTCCTCTAAATTCTAGACTATAACCCCAAGCTAAAAGAGCATAGCCAATAATTTCATCGTCTTTTTGAATCAGAAAAAGTTTTCCTAAAGACGGATCGTTGATTAACTGTTCCAAAGCTTGAGCATCTAGTTTTTTATCAAAAGCTAGTTTCTCACTGTGATGAAATTCTTGAACCAGTTGTAAAATGATCTCTAAATCAGTTAGCTCTGCCGGTCTATAATTAATCATGATGATACGCTTCCTCTGAAAGTCAACAGTTTATGGGTCAATTATGCAACACTGGCGTAAATTATGGCATGGAAAATATAAACTCCCCCTTCGCCTGATTCTAGGTGTAATTTTACTTGCTTTAACCGTCCGCGTTGTACCCTATCTCATTCCCATTCGCGCCCAAGATATTGCTCAAACCGATGGTGCAATAACGTTTGAAGACCGTAATGGACTGCCCCTGGGAACCTTGCTCACCCGCGACCAAGACCATACGATGCTGGTTTCCCTGGATGAGATGTCCCCGTACTTTATCCAAGCGATTATTGCGGCGGAAGATAAGCGCTATTATCAGCATGGTTCAGTGGATTTTATTGCTGTTTCTCGCGCTATTTTAGAAGCGCTTCAAGCCAGAGAAATAGTGAGTGGAGCTTCGACTATTACGATGCAACTGGCCCGGATGCTCCATCCCACCCCGCGCACTCTCCCCCATAAAGTTGGGGAAATTTGGACAGCTTGGCGCTTAAGTGCGGGAATGAATAAGGATACACTGCTAGCTGCGTATATTAATCGACTGCCCATGGGGAGTAACTTGTATGGTGTGGAAGCGGCTGCTCGTACCTATTTTGGCCTTCCGGCTGCGGAGTTAAATTTAGCTCAAGCTACTCTGCTTGCATCCTTACCGAATGACCCCATTGACCTAGACCCCTACTACCATTGGCAAGCGCTGAAAACTCGGCAGCGCTATGTTTTAGACCGGATGGTGGCGGATAAAATGATTACGGCATTAGAGGCAGAACGGGCGTATACTGAACAAGTTTATCTGCGATCGCGACAACAGGGAATTCTCGCCGCCCCCCATTTCCTCTTCTGGGTTTCCCAGCAGCTCCCCACCACTGACGGGGGAACCATCCGCACCACCCTAGATAGCGCCCTACAGCAATTCGTCGCCACCCAAGTGCAGCAAGTGGTTGCCGCTCTCGCCCCCAAACAAGTCCACCATGCAGCCGCCCTCGTCATCGATAATCATACTGGAGAAGTCCTTGCCTATGTGGGGTCCCCCAACTACTTTAACGATAGTCTGCAAGGGCAAAATGATGGCGTGCAAGCCTTGCGCCAACCGGGTTCAACCCTGAAACCCTTCCTCTACCAATTGGCTCTAGAGCAACAGGTTATCCGCCCCCAAACCATCCTTGCTGACGTGCCTACCACTTATGCCATTCCTGGCGCTAAACTATACAAACCTGTGGATTATAGCGAAACCTTTTTAGGGCCGGTACGGGTGCGTTTAGCTCTGGCTAACTCCCTGAATGTGCCTGCCGTGCGCGTCCTCGAACAAGTGGGGGTTCCCATCTTCCTTAATCACTTACGACAACTGGGATTTACCCATCTAACTCACGATCCAGAATACTATGGATTAGGGTTAACCTTGGGCAGTGGAGAGGTGAGTTTATGGGAGTTGGCAGCCGCCTATCTGAGAGTGGCGCATCAAGGTAAAGCTGTGCCTTTAGTTACCTATTTTGGCGAAGAAACAGAACAGCTAGAGGGCACGCCAGAACCGACCTCTTGGGAACTGGTGAGGGATATGTTGGGCGATCGCCATGCCCGTGCCACAGCTTTTGGGGTAGACTCTGTATTAAACTTGCCCTTTCCTGCGGCCGTCAAAACCGGAACATCTTCCGATTATCGCGATACCTGGACCGTCGGGTTTAGTGCTGATTATACAGTCGCGACTTGGGTAGGAAACTTCGATGGAACTGCTATGCAGCAAGTCTCTGGAGTCATGGGGGCAGCCCCCCTCTGGCATCGGATTATGCAAAACTTACACGAAACGACAGAACCCGCAGATTTTTCCCCTCCATCAGGTTTAGTTCAACACCCCATTTGCGCCGTTACCGGACAAATTCTTGATGACAATAGATTTACATCTTCGCCAAAAGTAGGGGCGAGTTTATCTATATCTTCGCCTATAAACCAAGTCCTTGGTCAACTCGCCCCTACAGAACCTAATTCTACTTGTCCTTCTGCCATTGTTTTAGAATACCTTTATCCAGAAGATCTGGAAAAATCTAACCCTAAAGATCAGTTCATAGAACTGCCCCCAGAATATAATGAATGGCTCTCCCAACAGCCAGAAAACCAATGGGACGGGGAACTGAGAATTGTTTTTCCTGAACAGGATGACTACTTCTTACTCGCTTCCCAAGCTGCGCAAGATAATCGCCTAGAATTTAAATTAGCGGGTAAACGAGAAGAGCCTGTAGAATGGTGGTTAAATGGTGAAAAAATAGCCACAACTCAATCTCATTCCTTATTTTGGAACATGAAACTGGGCAGTTGGCAACTCGAAGTCAAAACGGCAGGAGGTGAAGAGCGCGACACTATTATGTTTCAAGTCCAAGAAACTCCCCAAAAACCAATCCGCCGAGGCTTTTCTATTGCAGATTAAACACTTTTAATCTAAACATAGAACACAGAAGATAAAAGTTTTACAGCTTACCCATTACCAGCACGGAGTGCTATATATCTATGGCTATGCAATTAGATCAAGTAGTTCCCTTTGGGCGGTCACTTGATGAATATATTAACTTATTCAACTTAACCACATCCGACTTACAAAAAAAGATCCTCAGCATTGCAGATGGCCCAGCTAGTTTCAATGCAGAAGCTACGGATCAAGGATATCACATCCAATCTGTCGATCCTCTCTATTTTTTTAGTGCCCAAGAGATTAAAGATCGATTTTATGCCGTTGTCGATCAGGTTATTGACCAAGTTGCTGGCAGTGCCCAGGATTGGATTTGGAGTTATCATAAATCGCCCCAAGACTTAAGGCAAAATCGAGAAAGAGCGATCGAATTATTTACTCAAGATTATGAACTGGGAAAAGTAGAAGGTCGCTATCAAGTGGGTGAACTACCCCATTTAAATTATTCCGATCTAGAATATGAAATCGGTTTATGTTCCCACTTTCTGTTTTTGTATTCTGACCACTTTAATCAAGAGTTTCATCTCCAGTCTATCCAAGAACTCTTAAGAGTCTGTACAGAAGTCCGAATTTTCCCATTACTTACGTTGAATTTAGAGAGATCGCCCTATCTTCCCCTAGTTATAGACACCTTAGACTATCAAGGCTATGATTGTCAAATTCAAACCGTTGAATATCAATTACAGCGCGGTGGCAATCAAATGCTCAAAATCACTCGAAAATCCAAATAATCAAGAATCCATCCCTGGAAAAGAATCGACAAGCTTGATTTTGATATCCGGAAAGCTGTTGACATATTGAATTTTGAAATCAGGAAAATGCTCAACTGGCTCCCATTTTCCACAGGCATCAGGAAAATGCTCGACCCACTTGACCTTTAAATCTGGGAATGACTCAACCACTTGCACCTGAATATCTGGGAAATGTTCCACCACTTTCACCTTTCCATAAAGCTGGATACCCTTAAAACTACAATTTTCGGGATGAATTGCATCATCCGTTCTGCCGGGTATAGCTGCTAAAATCAGAGTCAGAAAAAGACTCAGACTGAAAATTATTATTCGTGGGAGCGATCGCTGCATTATTTTACCTCTTTCCACTGCACCCAATTATGCTATACTATAGCGTTATCTCATCAGTATTTCAAAACGGTGTCTAGACCGATCGCTGTAGATTTATTTGCCGGTGCAGGAGGAATGACCCTAGGTTTTGAGCAAGCGGGGTTTGATATTTTGGCATCCGTAGAAATAGACCCCATTCACTGCGGAGTTCATGAATATAATTTTCCCCATTGGACAATTCTTTGTGCTAACATCTCCCAGATTACAGCAGCAGAAATTCGGGAACAATCAGCTATTGGCAAAAAAACGATTGATGTTGTTTTTGGCGGGCCTCCTTGTCAAGGATTTTCCGTGATTGGCAAACGTGCTCTAGACGATCCTCGCAACAGATTGGTTTACCATTTTATCCGTCTAGTTGCCGATCTTCAACCTAAATTTTTTGTCATGGAAAATGTTAAAGGTATGGCGATCGGACCCCATCGTTTATTTATTGAAGAAATTATCGAAAAGTTTGCCTACCATGATTATCAAGTCCAGAATAGAGTCTTAAATGCTCGTGATTATGGCGTGCCTCAAAACCGAGAACGACTCTTTTTACTCGGATGTCGTCAAGATTTATCCCCTCCCCAGTTTCCCCTACCCTTAACCCAATTCACCTTAACTCAGACGAGCAACAACGCTCCTTATTTTGATTCTCATCCGACCGTTAAAGATGCCATTGGAGGACTGCCTAAACTCTACCGATATCCGGAGTTAGAAACCAGGGATTGGGTGAAAGCTGCTTTTAGAAACTATAGTCAGTATGGCAAACTTTTACATGGAATGTTAAGGTTAGTCGATGATTATTCTTATACGCGAAAGTACGATAAAACCCTGCTAACCTCTAGCTTAAAAACTCATCATACTCCCAAATCTATCCAGCGATTTAAGGCAACAAAACCGGGAAAAATTGAACCGATTAGTCGTTTTTTGAGATTAGATCCCAAGGGACTTTGTAATACATTAAGAGCCGGTACACCTAGCGATCGCGGCGGATATACGTCTCCCCGCCCCATCCATCCCTTTGAGCCTCGATGTATTACGGTTCGCGAAGCTGCCAGACTCCATTCTTACCCCGACTGGTTTCGATTTCATCGCACCAAATGGCACGGATTTCGACAAGTGGGGAATTCAGTCCCCCCTTTTTTAGCTAAAGCAGTCGCAGCAGAAATTTGTAAAGTTTTAGGCTATTCTCCCGTTCGTCCGCGTAAAACGATTCAGCTCGATCTCACCCATTTATTAGAATGGGATAGTACTAAAACGGCTCGTTCTATCCAATCTAGGAAAAGTCCATAGCCTAGAGAGGACTTTGTGCTGTATTATTTTGGCGGATTGAGATAATGGCTGGGAATGGGAAAAACGGGCAGGTCTACAAATTCACGGACGGTTTTGAAGTATTCTTCTCCAGCTAAAGGGGCAACAGTAGTATGATCGCCAGGGGGAAACAGCCAGAGTTCTTTGGGTTCAGGAGCCGCAGCAAAAAGTTCTTCGCTCATAAAGAAAGGAACAGCGCTATCTTGTTGTCCATGAATGAAGAGGGTGGGCATTTTTAATTGAGGAACTTTTGCCCGGGAATTAAATTGATTTTTCAATAAAAGATCGATGGGTAAGATGTTTAGTAAAGGATAGCGATAATCCCCCATTCGTCGCAGGGAAGTAAACGATCCTTCAATGATCAGATGGCAAATTTCCGGGTGTTTGGTAGCTAATTCGATCGCGATCGCGCCCCCTAGAGAATGACCATACACTACAATCTGTTCTGGTGCTATCCCCCGCTCGTTCACCAAGTATTCCCAGATGGTATCCGTATCTTCATAAACCTGTTTCTCCGTGGGAAATTCGCCCTTGGATTGACCATATCCGCGATAATCAAAGAGGAATACGGAAAAGCCGAGATGGTAAAATCGGCCCGAGTGATAGACGTTTGTACCGATGTTATCAGAGTTACCGTGGAGATAGAGCAGCAGGAGATCGCTTCTTTCATTGGGAATCCACCATCCATGTAACTTAACTCCTGGTTCTATGGACTCCACCCAAACCTCTTCATAGTCTAAACCGATATCGGCTGGGGTGCGAGTAATTTCTTCCACGGGGAAAAAAATTAACCGAGTTTGGGTCGCCCAAAAATACCAACACAGCCCTCCATAGGCGATCGCCAAACCGGCCAAAAAAATCCATAATTCTTGATGAAATAAAACCCTCAACATAATTTCTAGGGGGAATAACAACAAACGAAGAGCAACCCCGTGGCTATCCGTTCTCTTAATTCTAAAGAAAAAGAACCCAACCCCGGAGTTGTCTTGATTACAGAGAGGGTTGCTTTAAGTGCCAGCTTGTGGTTTGTTCGTAGGTGTGGGCAACTTGCAATAATAAATCTTCGCGCAATACATCAGAGATTAATTGTAGTCCAATCGGTAGTCCTTGTCGATCGAATCCGCAGGGAATGCTCAATCCAGGCAAACCAGCTAAATTAACGGGAATGGTCATTAAATCTGAGAGATACATGCTAATGGGATCTTTCGTTTTTTCACCCGCCTTAAATGCGGTAGTCGGAGCAGTGGGGGAAACCAATAAATCAACAGCCGCAAACGCTTTTTGAAAGTCTTTTTTAATCAACGTGCGTACCTTTTGGGCTTTGAGATAGTAGGCATCATAATATCCCGCAGATAGGGCATAGGTTCCAATCATAATCCGCCGTTTCACTTCTTGACCGAATCCTTGGGCGCGGGTTTTTTCGTACATGGAGAGTAGGTTATCCCCCTCTTCGGCACGAAATCCGTATTTTACTCCATCATAGCGGGCTAGGTTAGCCGATGCTTCAGAGGGGGCGATAATATAATAGGCTGGTAAACCATAGCGGAAGTTAGGACAAGAAATGGTTTGAATTTCTGCCCCTAAATCTTGTAGATGACTAATAGCTTTTTTCACCGCTTCATCGACTTCTGGATCTAATCCTGTGCCAAAAGTTTCGGTGATAATCCCAATTCTGAGCCGCCCTTTCGATCTGAGGTTGGGTCTGAGTAAACTCACATAGTTGGGGATTTTTACATTGAGACTGGTGGAGTCTTTGGGATCGTAACCGGCGATCGCCTCTAAGACAATAGCCGCATCTTCAACCGTACGTCCAAAGGGCCCAATTTGATCCAATGATGAGGCATAAGCAACCAAACCATATCGGGACACTAACCCATACGTCGGTTTTAAGCCGACAATGCCGCAAAACGAAGCCGGAAGCCGAATCGACCCCCCAGTGTCCGAGCCGAGGGATACAGGGCATTCTGAGCCAGCTACAGCCGCCGCAGAACCTCCGGATGATCCTCCCGGAACGCGGGTTATATCCCAGGGGTTAGCGGTGAGTTGATAGGCGGAGTTTTCCGTGGAGCTACCCATGGCAAACTCATCCAGATTAGTTTTACCGACGATAACCGCTCCTGCGTCTTTGAGCTTTTGAGTCACCGTAGATTCGTAGGGGGGGACAAAGTTCTGGAGAATCTTGGAGGCGCAAGTCGTGGGCACTCCAGGGGTACACATATTATCTTTAACGGCGATCGGAATACCCGTCAACGGCCCGATCTCGTCTCCGGCTGCTATTTTCTCATCAACAGCCTTGGCTTGGGTTAGAGCTTGTTCTCCCATCACCGCCAAAAAACTATGAAGCTTCGGTTCTAGGGTTTCAATGCGATCGAGTGCCTCTTGGGCCAATTCTACTGCCGATCGCTCTTTCGTCACAAGCTGTTGGTGCAACTCGCGGATGGATGCCATGCTTCTACCTTCTGTGTTTCCGATTTAGCGTCTTCAATCCTACCAAGATAGGGGGATGAGGGGATAGGGGGATGGGTAGGGATGGGGAGATGAGGGGATAGGGGGATGGGGGGACGCGGGGAGTTTTAAACTCATTTTTAATTTTTAATTGCTTCGATTCGTAGGCGGCGATAGTCGGCAAACCAACTGTTCTGTTGATAAAGATGGGTTTGCAAAGTGGTTTCAATGTTGTTTAAGAGTTCTTCTCGCTCATTAAGGGGAACGGGGGAGAGTAAGTGAGAGGCAAACATTGCGATCCAATTCCGTAAACCGTCCTCGCCCTCTAATGCTGTTGGGCGATCAAACAGTTGGGCAAATCTCACTTCTAAACCGTTATTTTCGAGCAGGGATACATATTCAGAAATACTGGGAAAATACCAAATTTTTTGGGGGAAAGAATAACCTTGAGCAGCTAGGGTTTCTTCAACAGCAGAAACAATCGCTTGCACATTTCCTTTCCCGCCAAATTCTGCCACCAAGCGTCCACCCGGTTTCAGAGCATTTTGGATGCCTTGAACTACGGCTTGCGCATTCGTCATCCAATGGAGTGCGGCATTGGAAAAAATAGCATCAAAAACGTGAGTTTCGGATAACTGTTCCCCATTCTCTAACTTAAACTCAATTTGGGGATAATTCGCCTGAGCTTGGGCAATCATAGACCCAGAATTATCGCAGCCGATAACCGTGGCTCCAGACTCGGCAATTTTAGCGGTTAAATGACCCGTTCCACAACCGAGGTCGAGGATAAGTTCTCCAGGTTTGGGGGCAAGTTGGGTAACTAAGTCTGTTGCCAGTTGAGAAACATAGTAATGTTTGCTCT
Organism: Roseofilum sp. Guam; assembly: GCF_017746735.1. Lineage (NCBI taxonomy): Bacteria > Bacillati > Cyanobacteriota > Cyanophyceae > Desertifilales > Desertifilaceae > Roseofilum > Roseofilum sp. Guam. The sequence continues at coordinate 8,824 of NZ_JAGHZN010000065.1, forward strand.
CGTAAAGTTCGCTATTCCAAGTTTGGGTCATAGTGACAGCTAGTCTAGCTTAGGTTGGCAATCGGCCAAGGATAAAGCCTCTTCATCCAGATAGCTGGTTGAGTTGGCATACCATCAGTTCCTTGCTGGAATCTTCACGTTACCACGGCTATTCCCTATTATTCCCTAACGCAAAGCGCTATAATATCGAATCGATAAAATTCAGGCTATTCCCATGACTGCTTCTGATTCTACCCCTCAAGCTGGTGGTGGTTTACCCGTGATTCAATATTGGGCAGAACAAACAGTTTCACCTCAAGGGGTGAAACTTTGGCAAACATTGAATCATAAGAGTGCTTGTTTGTCCTGTGCGTGGGGAACGGGGGGACATAAGGGTGGATTTGTGAATGAAGCGGGGGAGTATTTGCAACGCTGCGCTAAGAGTGTAGAGGCGATCGCCGCTGAATTGCAACCCCCCATCTCTCTCAATTTCTGGGAACGCTATAGTATAGCGGAGTTACAGCGTCTGAGTTCTCAAGAGTGCGATCGCCTGGGACGATTAAGTTATCCCCTATTGTTAGAAGCAGGAACCTCTCACTACCGGCGCATTTCTTGGTCAGAAGTCTATCAGATTGCCGAACAAGCGTTTCATCAACCTGGGGAGCGCATCGCCAGTTACAGTTCTGGGCGATCGTCGAATGAAGCGGCTTATCTCCTACAATTGATGATGCGGGCGAGTGGCTCCCATAACCTAGCCGATTGTTCGGATTTGTGCCATTCTGCCTCTGGAGTAGGCTTAAAACAGGTGTTTGGTTCGGGAACTTCTATGGTGAGTTTGGAGAGCCTGAAACACTCAGATTGTGTGGTTTTGGTGGGTTCCAATGCGCCTGCGAATCATCCCCGGTTAATGAATGAACTGATTAAAATTTGCGATCGCGGTGGTAAAGTCATTATTATTAATCCTCAATTGGAAGTTGGTCTAGTTAAGTTTGCTTCCCCTGCCTTTCCCATTAAGTCCTTACTCAAGGGTGGCTCAGACATTTCCACCTTATATTTACAGCCCATTCCCGGCAGCGATACGGCGCTATTTCTGGGAATCCAAAAAGCGCTGATTGAGCAAAATCTTGTGAAGTGCAAGTATTGTGAATCTTATACGGAAGGTTGGCAACAAATCATCGACTACTCAAGCAACTTAAACTGGGTTGACATTACCACAACTTGTGGATTATCGCAAGAAGAAATAGAAGAAGTCGCCTACGCGATCGGCACGTCCAATACCGTTATTTTTGCCTGGGCAATGGGCATTACCCAACAAATAAATGGGGTAGATAATGTACGCTGTATTGCCCATACCGCCTTACTCACTGGAAACGCGGGAAAACTCGGTGCAGGAACCATGCCCATTCGCGGTCATTCCAATGTGCAAGGAGTCGGTTCTATGGGCGTAACCGTGCGTTTGCGAGCAGAAATAAAACAAGCTCTTTCCCAACTTTTAGGCAAAGATTTAGGCGACACCCACGGTTATGACACCCGCGCCTTAATCGATGCCGCCGAATCTGGAAAAATTGACACCCTGTTTTGTTTAGGCGGCAACCTGTATGGAGCCAATCCCGACTTAAACCAAGCCCAAAATGCCCTATCCCAAATCGACACCATTTTTTATGTAGCTACCAAACCCAACTTAGGACATTTTCACGGACTAGCCCAACACCACACCTTACTTTTACCCGTCTTCAATCGCTTTGAAAATCCCCATAAAACCACCACCGAATCCGGGAATAACTTTGTGCGCCTGAATGAAGCCGGAAAAAGCCATTTAACCCCTGAAAACTCGGATTTAGTCTCTGAAGTTGAGTTGATCGCTGAAATTGCCCACCGTCGCCATGGAGAAACCCCAGTCAACTGGCGCAAACTCCAGGATACCCAATATATCCGGGAATTAATTGCACAAACGATTCCTGGATATCAGAAAATCAGAGAAATCGATCAAACCGAAGCTGAATTTACCATTGAAGGACGCATCTTTACCGAACCCAAATTCGCTACAGATTCGGGCAAAGCCAAGATGAAAATTACGCCCCTTCCCCAGTTATCGATTCCAGAGATTAGTGCGTTTAACCTCCCCAAAGAGAGCCAAGGAATTGTCTTGATTTTAGGCAGTGGACGCAGCTATACCCAACATAATACGGTGGTCTACCGCACTGCCGATAAATATCGAGGAATGCCCCATCGCTACTGTATTTTAATGAATTCTAGAGATGTCAAAAAAGCAGGATTTACAGAACATCAAAGAGTGAGTGTAAAGGGCGATGCAGGCGACTTAGAGAATATTGAACTTATCTGCGGCGCAATTCGTGAGGGTGCGGCATTTATGTTTTATCCAGAAGCGAATGTTTTGTTTAAGGCTAAGATCGATCCCCAAAGCGGGACACCAGCCTATAAGCGAGTTCCGATTTGTGTGTACAGTTGTAAAGGGGCAATGTTGGAATCGAGGGATATTTGATCGCGTTCATCCTGGGGGAAATGCTCCAATGGGAACAATCGGCGATCGCATCGTATTAATTGTTAATTGTTAATTATTAATTACCCCATGTCTTACTGTTTGAACCCCCATTGCAGATTCCCCCAAAATCCCCAGGGCGCGAAGTACTGTCAAACCTGTGGGCAAAGCCTGATCCTCAAGCAACACTATCAAGCGATTAAAAAAATTGGTCAGGGGGGATTTGGATGCACGTTTCTGGCTCTCGATAGAAGTCAAGAAACTACGCGCCGTTGTGCCATCAAACAATTAATCTTTGCTAGCCAAAATCCCGATCAGATCAGTAAAGCAACCGACTTATTTGAACAAGAAGCCAAACGGCTCTATCAACTGGGCAATCATCCCCAAATCCCAAAATTTTATAATTATTTCTACGAAGGCGATCGCTACTATTTAGTCCAAGAATATCGACCCGGAGAAAATCTAGAGGTCATTTTAGAGCAAACGGGAAAATGGACAGAGCCTCAAATTCGGGACTTACTAAAAAAACTTTTACCCGTTCTCAATTATATCCATGACCGGCAAGTCATTCACCGGGATATTAAACCCGCCAATATTATTCAAGGTTTAAATGGCGAATATAGTTTAGTCGATTTTGGTTCCGCTAAATATGTGACGGAAACCGCCCTCTTCAACACTGGAACCACCATCGGTTCTCCCGAATATGTGGCTCCCGAACAAATTCGAGGTAAAGCTATTTATGCCAGCGATCTCTACAGTTTAGGAGTCACTTGTTTATACCTTTTAACTCAGGTGTCTCCCTTCCTTCTTTTTGATAACTCAGAAGCGGTTTGGGTGTGGCGCGAATACTTAGGAGATACTCAAATCAGTGATAAACTGGGAGCCATTTTAGATCGGTTTATTCAGCTTGGAACGAAACACCGATATCGCTGTGCTAGGGATGCTTATCATGCCCTCAAACCGGAAAAAAAACTGCCACCACCTCCCCCCCCACGCCCACAAATTTTCCTGCCTTCAGAGGCAAAAACCTGGCGCTGTGTGCAAACCTTAGAGGGGCATCGAGGTTCAGTTTCTGCCTTGGCGATCAGTCCCGATGGGCAATTGTTAGCCAGTGGTAGTTTTGACTGTTCGATCAAAATTTGGAATCTAGAAACAGGGGGCTTAGAAGAAACTTTAAACTTTCATACTCAACCGGTTTTAACCTTGGCGTTTAGTCCTGTAGAACATCAATTGGCTAGTGGCAGTATTAATGATGCGATTAAGATTTGGGACTTTGGTACGGGAACGGTGTATTGTACTCCCCTAGAGCATTATCAGAGTGCGGTAACTCTCTCTTTAGCGTATCATCCCCAGGGAAAGGCGATCGCCAGTGGCGGAGACGATCGCCGATTGCAAACTTGGTTTATTGAGAGCAATCGCCATCAGTCCATCCTTCATCCCCGTGGGATCAATACTGTTGCCTTTAGTCCAGAGGGTGAATACATTGCGTCTGGAAGTAGTGGTAATCAAATCTATTTGTGGCGTGTAGACACTGGAGAACTTATCACCCAACTGAATGGACATCAAGGAGATATTAATGCGATCGCCTTTAGTCGAGATTCCCAATACTTAGCTAGTGGTAGTAGCGATCTAAGCGTAAAACTTTGGCGTTTATCTCAACCGAGTCAAAACCCTTCATCCCAGCATACCTTTTTACCCTCTCCTGACTGGGTAAGAGCAGTTACCTTTAGCTCAGACAATCAACAACTCATTGCCGGAAGTGCTGATGGTAGCTTAATGATCTGGGATTTAAATACCTTGAAAATCAGACAGACTTTGAGGGAACATCTCAAGGACATTAACGCGATCGCCATTAGTCCGCGGCGATCGCTCATGGCTACTGCAAGTCGCGATACCACCATCAAGATTTGGATCGGGGACTAACTGAGAATAATGGTATCTTAATTCAATACATAACTGACTCGCTTGTTCTGTCAGCTCCTTATGTCGCTCTGGATCTGTGGTTCGCTTAATATCATCAAGCAAATACAAAATCTCACTGAGCCTACGATAGGTTAACTGTCTTTCTTCCAGGAGCATTGCCGGATGAATACACATAAGTCATAAAATCAACACTTTCCTTGTATAGTATTGCTGAAAAAAGATCAACTGACCTCATCTTATCGGGTGAACTAAGTGGATGATTTTCTCGATCTTTGCCCCTGAGTGATTACTCCGCCATCCGTATAGTCCCTTCGTGTCATCAGCAATCAGCAATAGGACATCACTCCATCGCTGGGTTACAATCAAATAACCAATAGGCACCTTAACATTTGTTTATATTTCTCTAGATTTGTGCAACTCGGAACTCTTTACGGCATTGGGATCGGTACAGGCGATCCAGAATTAATTACCCTCAAAGGATTGCGGCAATTACAAAATGCTCCTGTTGTTGCCTTTCCCTCTGGACTCAACAACCAACCCGGTGTAGCTGAAACCATTATCCAACCCTGGCTCAAGCCCCAACAAATCCAACTCTCCCTCACCTTTCCCTATCTACAAGATGAAACCCTTTTGTACCAAGCTTGGACAGATGCAGCTCAACAAGTTTGGTCCTACCTTCAACAAGGACACGATATTGCCTTTGCTTGCGAAGGCGATATTAGTTTTTATAGTACCTTCAACTATCTTGCCCAAACCCTAACCAAACAACATCCCCAAGCCTCCATAGAAGTGATTCCTGGTATCGCCTCACCCATGGCAGCCGCAGCCGTTCTTGGACTCCCTCTCACTATTCGGGATCAACGGTTGACCATTTTACCGGCACTTTACCATATCGATCGCCTAGAACAAGCCTTAAACTCTTCAGAAGTCGTTGTCTTAATGAAAGTCAGTTCCGTTTATGGACAAGTATGGCAATTTCTCAAAGAGCGTAATCTACTCAAACAAGCTTATATTGTCGAACGAGCCACCCAACCCAATCAAAAAATCTATACTAATCTAGAACAATTCCCCCAACTCCCCCTCTCCTACTTCTCCCTACTGATTATCATGGGGAGTAATTAATCGGCAGTAGAGGGAAACGCCGAAACGGAAACATGAGAATTCCCTATTCCCCATTCCCCATTCCCTATTCCCCATTCCCTTCCCATGACTTACTCTCCCCTCTTTCCCCAACAACGGCAACCGGTTCTCCAACCCTTTTGGATTGCCACGATCGCCTCCGTTGCCTTTCATGGGCTATTGTGGATTAACATCCCCACCAGAAGTGGCAACTCGCGCACTTCCCTGAATACAGTTGACTTAGTTGAACTGACTCCCGAACAATTAGAACGTCTGCCCAATCTCAACAGCCCCTCTCAACTAACTCTACCTCCCATTAATCCTGAAGCATGGCAACCGCAACAACCCATTGCCAATGCTCCTGGCAATAGTTCAGTTAATAGCTCCAGTGCTGGAAATCCCTCTTCCTTTGTCTTACCTCCCCCCCGTGCATCTCTGGAGCTGCCTCCGCCCCCCGTTTTGCAACTGCCTCCCATTTCTTCTAATTCTCCCTATCGAGAGCCTTTAGTCATACCCACCTTACCCCCACCGCCCCCTGCTAATCCGCCCGTTTACGATGATGCAAATCCCTTGCCTATACTGCCTCCAAGCGATCTTGATTTAGAGATTAATCGGTTAGCGGATAATCCAGAAGAGGACATTGCAACGCCGCTTCCCCCCGAACCTCTAGAACCGATAGGAGAAGAACCGCCTGAAGAAACAGAACCGGGTGTATTACCCAGTAGAATACCAGAAGCGGCGATCGCCGATTTGCGTCGCCGACAAGAAAAATATCGCCAACAAGAAACTGAATCAGAGGATACCCCAGAACCTCAATCTTCTCCAGTGGCTACACTTCCTCCAGAAGACGAAATCCCCGAACCAGAGGCAACTCCAGAACCTCAATCTTCTCCAGTGGCTGCACTTCCTCCAGAAGACGAAATCCCCGAATCAGAGGCAACTCCAGAACCTGACGATCCCCTGTTAGCAGAAATCCAAGCCTTGCGGGAGGCGATCGTCTACGATCCACAAGGAACCAGTCAAGAAGAAGCCACTGCTACCCTAGAATCCTGGATTAGCAACCTTCCCAACCGGTATAAAAATAACAGCAACAGTTCCCTGTGGCAGCAACAAGACATTGAAGTCCCCCTACCCGTTCTCGCCTGTCGCAACCAACTGCAAGGACGAGCCACCATCGGTGTTGTCGTTGATCCAGAAGGGGAAATTGTACAAGAAGCCCAACTCATTCAAAGTACAGGATATGGCATTTTGAATGAAGCTGCATTAGAAGCCGTACGAGCCAAAGTTTTTGAGCTAACCGATGATCCTCAACTGTACCTACTCAAAATCACGTTTGAACCTCTAGACACTTGTGGTTAATGTCGCCCCATGATCCACTTGGAACAACTCAAGATTTTTCCTGAGCTGTGAGAGGAATTTGTTCGACGTAATTCTCACCAGGATTGAAGCGATCATATCTCGATGAACCGTTTTTTCTTTAGTGTAAAGCATGTTTTTGCATCGCTTATGTTCCTGTTTCAGGTAAGCTAAACAATCAGCATACACTCCCTTATTCACCAGTAGACATAAAATTTCGCGGTATTCATTTTCCTCAATCCCTTTATATCTTAATTCTTCCAGTCGATTACATTCTTGATCATTGGATCTTTGAGTCATCAAATAGACCGCTAGTGTCAACTTTCCATTAATAAAATCAGAAAATTGATCTTGATAGGGTTTTTCCAATTTTGAGAGGCGCTGTACAGGAAGAGCAAAATCACCAAAATCATTGGCTGCCTGAGTGGCAGACCCATAAATAGCTCCCATTTCATAGAGTAAATTATCGGGTTCTCCTGCAACGATCGATCCGGCTAAAAAACAACTGCCATAGAATACACCAGAGAGCAATCTACATCGTTTCTGATAGGCATCTAGAAATTCATTATACTCTGGATATTCTCCTATTCTAGATACTTTTAGTTCCTGAATATCCATCCTCTGACCCAAATAAATTTGGTGGTTGATTTTGCTCAACAGTGGTATGAGCGCTGTCATACCGTAATCCTCTAGAATCTGTTGGGCAATCTCTCTGAGTTGAAATCCAGCAATCACCAAGTTTCGTTTACTCTCACTCGTTTCATAACCATGCTTCTCATCAAGAAACCAATTGATAACATAAGTTGAACAGTTGAGAATCTCAAAACTAGCACAAACAGGAGTAAGTTCTTTCCAGTTTTTCCCGCCATTAATCTCATAACCCGTTCGGATTTGTAGATCTCGTAACCGTGGATGACCATACCGCTTCATTGGAAGTTGTTTCACTTCCTCATTCAAATGGTCTGTATAATGCTTAATGATCGCATCCGTCTCCTGAGAGATCTCAGTCATCATTTCAAAATACTTACTCATTAACAACTCCTTTTTTCATAGACGTGGTATTCACTTTCATGATTGGATATAGAGATAAGTCCTACCGCTTCCAGCATCTTTTCCACAGATTCTAAGTCCACTAATCGCATTTTTACTTGCTGTTGTCCAACAAGCTCCTTTTGATGATAGCAGTGATAGTCTAAGATCAGATATTGCTCATCATCAACCCTTTTTTGGGTGATCTTTCTCTCGAATACAATATTATCATCCAGTTGTTCCTGCTTGGTATGATTGGAATTGGATGAAATAATAATTAAACGTCCTCCATCACATAAGTGTGCGGCAACCCGTTCAAAACTTCGCTCAAGGGTAGCCAAATCCAAAATGTGGCTTGCCAGCAAAACATGATCGCCATCATTGACAAATGCCCAGGCTCCACCACGGGAGTAGGCAATATCGAAGAGCTTGTCAACAGATAAATTACTGATATCTTCACAATAAAGCTCAACTTGACTCCCTAAACATTCTTCTGCTTGTTCAAGTAGTGAGGCACTTGTATCTACTCCAACTACCCGCAGGTTAGGTCGCAAATGAAGGATTTGCTCGACCAGCAAGCCGGTTCCAATTCCCACATCTAAGATGGTTTGCCCATCACCGAAAAGGTCAATGAGATCGGTGGCAATTGCTTGATAATCTCGATTCCGCTGAACAAAGGCATTATAGAAATCAGACATGCCTTGATATAGGTCAGTTACCGTCATAAAATTTTTAGCTATTCTTGAAGGATTGACTCACAGATTTAGTAAACCATTTAAATATCTATCCCTCAACCTCTGATTGATGAAATCTCTAAAGCTCTCCACCCTCATCCTCGTCTTCCTTAGCTTATTAACAGGAACTCATCCTACTCCCTCTGTTGAGCGCCAATCATCCGTTGCTTTCTCTCAAACTTCCACGTTTGAAGACAGAAGTTTAGCCCTGCGACAACAGATTGCGTCCCAAGATTTAGAAGACCTAGAAATTTGGTGGCAAAAGCGGGATATAGGCGATCCCCATAAATACCTTCTGCCGGTCATCCTTGCCCGTCTGTCGCTTCCTACAGAGTATAATGCCGAAACGACTGGGCAAGCCCTCCAACGGCTTAATGAAGAAAAAACTGACCTCTATCACTTCCGCAGTATTTTTGACATTCGTATCTGGTTTGAGTTTGGCGCAAATTTACCGCCAGCTTTAGAAGCAGACTATCGCAGCCAACTGGAAGCCAAGCGGGTAGAACAATGGAATGAGTCGGGAACCGAGAACCATATGTTTATGCAGCGAGTGTCCGGTTTAGCCTTGATGGATGGTAGCGGTTGGCCGGTGGCTTATCCAGCAACTGAGGCAACCAATGAAGCGTGGTTGCGATCGGAAATTAATAAGTTTCTCACCATTGGCCAAGGGGAATTTCACTCGTCTACCTATTATGGCTATTCGATCGCTGGATTACTCAATCTCTACGATTTTGCCCAAACCCCAGAACGCAAAGCCTTAGCGAAAGCTGCCCTAGACTGGTTGGCCACCAATATGGCTCTACGGTTAAGTTGGGGAACCGCAGGCGGCGCAGAAAGTCGCGGATTTGACCGAGGAACCTGGGATGAGAGTGGACTGGCCACCGTTGCCTGGCTTTGGTGGGGAGATGGGCCAGAAACTTCTCAAAGAATGCGCTCTAGTGCTTCGAGAGTGGGACTTCCGGCTGCCTTGAGTACCTATCGTCCTCCTGAACATTTAAAGGACATTGCCCAGAAAAATATTACTCTTCCCTTTGAACTGCAAGCTAGCCATCCGGTTTATTATTCCTATCACCAAGATAATCAATTTTGGGAAACCTTCTATATCACCCCAGATTACAGTCTGGGCACATTAATTAATCCTGGGCGTTCCTACCAAGTCAAAGGTACAATCAATGCCCAGTATGCTACCTATAAATTAGTGGTTCGAGACCCCCAAGGCGAAAACAATGCGGTCATTTCCTTAGCCGGAACTTATCATACTCCCATGGCAACGGGTAGCTCTCCGGGCGATCAATATTTACAATATCAAGGAACCGTTCTCTACCAATTGCGCCTGTCTTCCGAAGATCTCGCTGCTGGAGTGCCTCCCTTGTCCCATCTCGTTTTACCCTCCCGCTATGGCCAACCCCAACGGTATCAAGACTGGTATATTTGGCAAATCGAAAACACTTGGCTCTGCGCTCGTCCGTGGGGAGAACGGATTGAATGGCGCTCTTCAGTCTCAGAAAAAGGTAGAGAAGCAGACTATCAAGTGCTGGCGGCCCATGGCCCGAATACGGCTTGGATTACGGAAATCGTCTCGACTCGCGATTATTCCAACTTCAGCCAACTGACGCAAGCTCTGAGCCAAACGCAACCTCAGTTCAACCCAACTCGTTTAAGCTACCACAGTTTACCCAAACCCAGTGAAAAGTCTTCAGACTCTACCCAATTATCCCTCGCCTATATCCCCAAAAGTGGTAAAGGATTAGGAAGAATTAAGGGTAAAGTCAAAACTCTAGATAACTGGCCAGTCCTAGATTCCCCATTGATCCAACAACCGCTTAATCAAGGACGTTTAGAGTATAGTGGAGGCGATCGCCTCTGGCAACTACACAGTACACCCACTGGACCCGAATGGCGACCTTAAGGCAGGGACGCGAAGAAATGACCATTGCCTATTGCCTATTGCCTAATTCCCATTCCCTATTCCTGACAATCCTAGGTTAGGATATAAGGTACTTAAGCTTATCCTGAACTGAGGTAAGCGCCCTGTGTTTGCCCTTCAACTTGTTAACCTTGCCGGATTTCATAAGTGATATGACTAATGAAAATGATCTGATCAAACGTCTTAGCCCCAGTGCAATGGATCAGATCCTGTTATATCTAGCCTTTATTGCCATGAGAAATAGTGGCCATCGCCATGGGGCTTTCTTAGACGCTGCCGCTACTGCTGCTAAATGCGCGATTTATACGACTTACATGGAGCAGGGGCAAAACTTGCGAATGACGGGGCATCTGCACCACATCGAACCCAAACGAGTTAAAGTCATTGTTGAAGAAGTTCGGCAAGCGCTCACCGAAGGAAAACTGCTGAAAATGTTGGGGTCTACCGAACCCCGCTATCTGATCCAATTTCCCTATGTCTGGATGGAAAAATATCATTGGCAACCGGGAAAATCTCGCGTTTTGGGCAATAATTTAGTCTCGGAAGAAAAACAAGATATTGAATCTAAACTTCCCCCCCATCTACCGGATGCCCAAGTAATTCCCTCATTCCAGTTTATGGATCTGATTGAATATTTGCATACGCGATCGCAACAAGACTCCAATCTTCCTACTGACCGGCAACTTCCCCTCAGCGAAGCTCTTGCTGAACATATTAAACGCCGTCTGATCTACTCCGGCACAGTCACTCGCATTGATGTCCCCTGGGGAATGCCCTACTACGCTCTCACTCGCTCCACCTATACCCCGGTCGATCAGGAAGAGAGAAAATATGTTTTAGTCGAAGATACCGCCCGCTATTTTCAAATGATGCAAGAATGGGCGGAAAGTCCCTCAGAACAAAAACCCCACGTCATGCGTATCCTGGAAGAAATGGATATCCCCCCAGAACGCTATGAGCAAGCCATGGAAGAACTTGACGAAGTCATTCGTGCGTGGGCAGACCGCTACCATGAAGATGGGGGTAAGCCCATGGTTCTTCAGATGGTGTTTGGCCCCTTGGAAGGGTAGGAAGACAGGGGGACAAGGAGACACTCCGGACACGGGGATACCGAGCTGTATTGGTTTTGGAACTCAAAGGCAATTGCCCAAGTCAGGAGAATAGCGTCTAACAACTGGCACAGAATTGCGATTCCACCTAAGATTTAGGTAGGAATTGCTATGTAAATCGATAAATGTTGAGGTAAAGAAGATTGATTAAGTCATTGGTTCAATGGGGAAGTCGCGTGAGTTTAATGGGGACTCTACTATTGAGTCCTGTCGTTGGTCTGAGCTTGATGCCCTCAGCCGCTATTGCGATTCCGGAAGCACAAATAGAACGAAAATTACAGGGTATTCCAGTTTATGCAATTAGTGATGAAGAAGGGGTGTTACTGACGGTTTCTGTTCCTCGCGATCAAGAAAAACCGGATGAGGGTCGGATTTCTTTAACTCGTGTTTTTATTAGTCAAACGGATGCTCAAAGTTTTTTAGCTCAGGTACGTGAAAGTAATCCTGATATTCCTCAAGGCATGAGTGCGCGGGCAATTCCGTTGAGTGAAGTATATAAGTTACATCAAGAATATAAGGATTCGGAAGAGCCGTTAGTGTTTCAGTTTCAGCCTAAAGATGAACAGGTCAATCAAGCTCGCACTGTGTTGCAGCAACAAGGAGATCCGGAGTTAGCAAATGCGTTTCAGGGTGTTCCTCTCTTTATGGCTAAAGCAGGGGAAGATCAGGGGTATTTGACGATTCAAAATGGCGATCGCCAAGCGGTTTTGGCCTTTTTTGACCATGGAGACTTAGAGCAAGCTCTGGAAGAGTATAAAAAGCAGAATAGTGATGCTAATTCTCAAATTGTGGTTCAAGTGACCACTTTAGAGCGGTTGATGGATTTGTTGATTACTGAAGACGATCCGTTTTTGCAAAAAGTGGAGTTAATTCCGACACCAGAATCTCGTAGTTTTCTCCAGGAAGAGATAGAACGCCGGCAGTCGGGAAATTAATAAGGTACACCCTGATTTATGGTTTCGGGATTAGAGTTGGCAGCCTGGCGAAAGCAGGCACAGGAAGCGGCGATCGCAGCGAATATCCCCCCGTCTGAGGTGGATGGACTGCTGCGATCGCTCTCTAGTCTCGATACCCTCAGTTTACGTCTAGAGTCCTTTAAGTCTCATGCCGATATTCCCTTCTCTCGTCCCTGGTTAGACATTCAGCAACTCTGGAAAGAGCGAATTGAGACTAGGGTTCCCCTCCAGTATTTGATTGGCGAATTAACTTGGCGAGATTTGGAGCTACACGTGGCTCCTGGGGTGTTAATTCCCCGTCCAGAAACCGAGCTGTTTATTGATTTAGTCCTGGCTTCTGATGTGGGGCAAATGGATGGAGATTGGGCAGATTTAGGCACGGGAAGCGGAGCGATCGCGATCGGTTTAGCCCAAGCTTTACCTCAAATTACCGTTCATGCAGTCGATCGAAGCCCAGAAGCATTGGCGATCGCCCGCGCCAACGCTGCCCAATATCCCTTTAGCGCTCAAATCCAGTTTTATCAAGGCTGCTGGTTTACTCCCCTTCATCCTCTTAAAGGCCAATTGGTGGGCATGGTTTCCAACCCCCCCTATATTCCAACAGGCTTAATTAACCAATTACAACCCGAAGTTGCTGATCATGAACCCCATCTTGCCCTTGATGGCGGATCGGACGGCTTAGACTGTATCCGCACCCTGATTAGTGCGGCTCCCGACTATTTATGCTCTGGAGGGTTATGGATCGTGGAAATGATGGCAGGACAAGCCGAACCAGTAGAACAATTACTGGTTGAGAATGATAATTATCGTCAAATTGAGATCCATAAAGACTTAGCTGGGATTGAACGCTTCGCCTTAGCTTCTCGGCGATAGTGATACCCTAATAACATAGGGGTGAACACCCGTTCACCCCTAGATTAATCTTTATTTCATGCGGATGGCGAGACTCGAACTCGCAAGTTATTTCTTGTCCGCTCCCTAGAAAGCAAGTGAAGTCTATACCTAGCCTACCTTGTAGACCTTTAAAAGAAAATAGGTAGAAAATAGGTAGATGTCTGAATACTTTAAGCAGACGTGGAATTTAGTTAATGAGTATTTTTACTCCAATCAAATTGACCCGTCTAAGTTAGTAGACCATGAGCTAGTGAGGGCTTACCTCAAAGCTTGTCAGAAGTCAACCCCAAAGGGTGTCTCTATCAGCAGAAAAGGCAATCGGTTATATCTCCGATTCAAAACGCCTAACAACTCCGCTACTACTGATAACTCCTGTAATGAGTCATTTACTCGCGATGGATGTATCAATGCTCTGGCAAAAGCTTTGGCGGTTTTTGACAAGCTCAAAGAAGCTGGCTCAGAGTCAGAATACTGGGAATGGTACGAATCAGAAATCAAGGGCATTCAGATTCTTATTGATGACTGCCTAACTATCGGTCAAGCTGTTGAGATAGTAAGGAAGAATTACCTTTCGGGTTACGATAAATGCGGCAGAGATAGGAGTAGCGAGAAGCTCAAGACCAATACTCTAGCTGGATACTATGATGCCTATGGTCAATATCATTCTAAGCTCAATCCCAATCTCAAACTTAATGGAGACAATTTTATTGCTGAAATCAAGAGAATCTGGGGTCAACTTTTTACTGTTTCTGGAACTCAGACTATTTGTTCTAGAGGATTCAAGAACGCTTACACTTCTTGCTGTAAGCTTTTTAGAGACACTAAACATGACAAGGGTCTTAAGAATGTGCAATCCTATTTCGGAACAATCAAAGTGATTCAGAAAAACAAGGAACAGACTGTTGACCTTGAGACTTTTTTAGATTTTAGAAGTAGAGTACTGGGGCTTAGTGGTTATAAGCTAACCAAAACTCAATATCGACACATTGAGTCACGCAAATCATGGATGAAAGCTATTTGTTTTAACCTGATTTACGGCTTCCGTGCTTCCGAGTTTAAAGCTATCCTTAATCTTGACGAAACAATAAAAAGAGGGGATAGAGTTTTCTTAGCGCTCCATGACCCAACTAATGATGAAAATATTGTAGTTATTGACGATGGCTTTTGGGTGACTGACACCAGTGGTAAACGGCACTATATTACAGTGAAAACTGGTAACCGTATTGCCCGTCCAATGATTCATCCCGATTATCCAAATCTGATTGAATTACTAGGAATAAAAGACTCAGGAGTCAAGATGCCTGAATGCATTCCTGAAGCAAATAGTCACCCTGATACGATGAAAGATATATACCACAATCGAATGAGGCAAAAGTTATCAAGATTTGCCTCGCAAGTAGGAGGTCAAGGCTTCACCCAAACCCACGCCTTACGTCACCTGGCAAATTACCATGGCAAACTTGCCGGTTTGACACGTGAACAACGCGCCCTATCACTGGGTCATTCCCAAACCATGAATGATAAATACGACAAGCACCAAACTACCAGGAATCAGGTGAACCTTCTAAT
>NZ_JAGHZN010000066.1:0-22512 GCF_017746735.1 Roseofilum sp. Guam
TCCCCTTAGACTTGGCGGCTGGAGAAGAAGCTCCTGTAGCTTTAACTGCTCCTGCTATCAACGGTTAATTCCAGTTTTTAATCAACTGATTTAATCTAAAAAAACGCTCTCCGCAAGGGGGGCGTTTTTTTTGTTTTTTTATAGTGCTGCGCGCTAGGGAATAGGGAATGGTCGCTAGGTTTCAGTATTGAACCGCAGTCCTAACCGACTCTTTCTCTGCTATAGATCTGGACAATGCTATTGAAATTATTTTTACCAATGGCAGCCTGAGCAAACTAGAGAGCTATCAAGCTTTTGGGAAGATTAAGTACTTTCTTTATACCACTTACGAGAGGATGGTTCTCATCGGAGAGAAACCAGCAAACTCCGTGGACTGACAGGGTTGGGCATGTTGGTTCCTCAGAAATCTAGAGTCGAGGCAGTGTGCCAATTTCGCTAAGGAATAACATGAATTTTTTGTAATATTGTGCGACAACAAGAAGCATAAGGGTTTACACTGAGCTGAGAGGTGCATGGGGTGAATTACGATCTGGCGAGCCAAGGTTGTCAGTTGCAATCACATCAGGAGAACAGCTATGAACCCAAAAATCAAACAATATTTTAATGCTACCGATCCAAGTTATACCCTATTTACTCGTGCAGAGGATACAGAAAAGGACAAAAAATATTACATCGATTTTTCCTCAGTCCGAGGCGGGGAAGTGATTCAAGAACTCAAGGATCATATTACAGTGTGGTATTCCGATCGGCCCACTTGTCAATTATTTACCGGTCATATTGGTAGTGGAAAATCAACCGAGTTATTGAAGCTAAAATTAGAATTAGAGCAAGAAAATTACCATGTTGTCTATTTTGAATCCAGTGCAGATTTAGAAATGGGGGATGTGGATGTTGGAGATATTTTGCTCTGTATCACTCAGCGTGTGAGTGAGAGTTTAGAAACTCTACAGGCTGTAAATATTCCGGAACCCAGAGGGTTTAAACAGTTACTTCAGGGAGCGGCTCAATTGTTACAAACAGAAATCGAAGTATCTGGAACAGTTGAGGCCTTGGGCGGGAAAATATCGGCAAGTAGTGAAGGGAAAATGGAGGCGGAATATGGGTTACCGGGTATTGCCCAGTTAAAACTGGGAATTGGAGTCATTACGGATAAAACGAAGGCAAGTCCAGAATTACGGTCTAAGTTGCGAGGCTATTTGGAGCCGCGAACCAATCGATTATTAGAGGTGATTAATCAGGAGTTATTTGCACCTGCACAAGTTCAATTGCAGGAGTTAGGAAAAGCAGGTTTAGTGGTAATTGTGGATAATCTCGATCGCGTCACGAGTGCGAATAAGGATTGGGATATACAACAACAAGAGTATTTATTCGTAGATCGCGGCGAGCAATTGCGGGCATTAAACTGTCATGTGGTGTATACAATGCCCTTAGCGCTACGGTTTTCTAATGAGTATAGTACCTTGACACAACGGTTTATGAATGAGGTACAGGTGTTACCCATGATTCCGATTAAACATCGAGATGGGAGTCGGTGCGAGGAAGGGATGAGCTTGCTAAAAAAGCTGATTTTAGCACGAATTTTCCCAGAACTACCGGAAGGGGAGCGATCGCCAAAAATGACAGAAATTTTCGATCGGGCGGAAACCTGCGATCGCCTCTGTGAGATGAGTGGTGGTCATGTGCGGAATTTTTTACGCTTATTTCACGATACCTTGAAGCGCACGAAGCAGCTACCGCTCCAGCAAGATCATTTTGAACGAACCCTATCCCAATATCGCCATCAAAGAGTTTTAGCGATCGACGATCGCGAGTGGGAATTACTCGATCAAGTGGCAAAAACCAAGCGAGTTGCTGGTACTGAAGCGTATCAAAAGTTAATTCGCTCGCAGTTTGTGTATGAATATCGCGATACCAAAGGCTATTGGTTTGATATTAATCCCATTATTGCCCAATCGTGATGATGCCCTCAATCCCTCTCCCACAAGAGAGGGACTTATTTTAAATTGGTAAATCAGGAATCCTGCTATGACTATCTCTCAAGGTACTCCAGAGGCTTTTAAAAATAATCAAAAATCGATAGAAGAGTTAGCTTGGGAAATCGAAGCTTCTCAAGGTAAATTCACACTAATTTTGGCTCACTGTAATTATCAGTCTTTACAGGAAGTCGTGGTACAGCAATTACATCAGCGTTCTTCGGTTCCCATTCGCGATCTAAAGATTGAACCGGAAACCACTCAGTTATTTGCTGTGCTGAAAGAAAAAGTACTTGCCGATCCACCGTTGGCGGTCATGGTGTTTGGTTTAGAGTTAACTGAAAATCCAGAAAAATTACTGGCGGGCATGAATCAGATCCGGGAAGAGTTTCAAAAAAACTGTCTATTCCCGATGATCGTATGGGTTAATGATAGCTTGGTGAAGCAGTTTATTCGCTTGGCTCCAGATTTTGAGAGTTGGGCAACGTATACCGTGTTTACGATCGCAGATTCTTCAGAATTGCTCGATCAACTTAATCTGCGGATTGAGCGTTTATTTAATCAAGTGGTTGAAGCTGGAGGAGATGTTTTTTTATCGAATGAGGAGATTTTTGGCCCCTATTATCGAGGGGAGCTAAAGTCGGCGCTCAATTATGTTCGTCATCATCAACTGAACTTGCCAGAAGAGATTGAGGCTGGCTTAAATTTCGCTCAAGGTCGAGATGCTTATGTGAAGAGTCAGATTGATGAAGCGATCGCCCTGCATCAGAAAAGTTTGCAATTTTGGCAACATCACGATCGCCCCATCTGTGCGGGAGCGGTCTTATTTCATTTAGGCTTATGCCATGGTCGGCAAGCGGATCTACATCGAGTTCAACGTCAGCATTATTGGCAGGAAGCACGGTTATCATTTCAACACTGTATTAAAAAATTTGAGGAAGGACAACGACTGGATTTAATCGCTAAGTTTATTGGTCAACTGGGGGAAATTTTATGGAGGTTGGGGGAGTGGGAGGACTTGCGTCAAGTGGTCGATCGGTCCCTGAAACTGCATCAGCGTAAGCAGACACCTATTCAAGAAGCTCGCGATCGCAGTTTATTAGCAGCTCTGAAGTTACAGGAGGGGTTAGCTTCTGAAGCGCAAAGTTTGGCTCAGAACGCACTGGAAATCCTTGATCGCGCTCCAGAGGACAAACCCTTCTATGAGGGGTTACCCTTGTTGTTGCTCGGACGCAGTTTCCGCGCTTTGGGAGAGATGCAACCGGCGATCGCCACCTTAGAGCGGATGAAAGCAAGCAATCCAGAACCCGATCCCCAGCTTTACCTAGAGGGTTTGGAAGAGTTGCGATCGATCTATTGGCAAGAACAGCAATATCTAGAAGCCTTTAATACTAAACAATTTCAGCGTTCCGTCGAGCAACAATTCCGATTTATTGCCTTTGTTGGTCCAGGAAGAGTGCAACCACAACGACACATTCGCCCCCTATTGCGTCCCAGGGGACATGATCAGCCAATGGCTCAAGAAATCACTGCTTCTGGACGAGAACCCGATATTAAGGCATTACTCAAACGGGTACGAGATACCCAACATAAATTAATTGTGATTCACGGAGAATCGGGGGTTGGCAAAAGCTCCTTAATTCAAGCCGGGTTGTTACCGGCTTTAGAAGGAAGAATCAGTGGTTACAGAGATATTCTTACGGTTTACTTGGATAAATATAATAATTGTAATCAGGCTTTTGCCCAAGTGTTTACTGGCTTTGCCCAAGCTTTATCCAAACATGCCATTCAACTTCCCCATGTCCCCAATTCCGCAGAAGAATTGATCGCACAGTTAGCGGCTAACGATCGGCGAAACTTACTCACTATCTTGATTTTCGATCAATTTGAAGAGTTCTTTTTTGGCTGTCCAGAAATAGGTCAACAAGCACAATTCCTCCAGTTTTTAGGACATGCACTGAATGTCCCTTATGTCAAGGTTATTTTATCCCTCAGAGCAGATTATATTCACAAACTGCTCATCTGTAACGACATCGAAGATTTTGCCGCGATCGGCAATGATACATTAAGCAAACATAGCCTCTATGGTTTAGGCAACTTTTCCCAAGAAACTGCCCAGCAAGTCATCGAAAATTTAACTGAACATTCCCAATTTAAGCTCCCCGAACCCTTAATTACAGAAATTGTCAATGAATTAACCAATGACATTGGACAACTGCGCCCCATTGAGCTACAAATTGTTGGGGCACAACTGCAAAACGATCAGATCACGACGTTAGCTCAATATCAACAAGTCAGTAAAGATCATCTGGTACAAAAACATCTGCAAGATGTGATTGAAGATTGCGGACAAGGCAATCAACAAATGGCAGAATTTGTTTTATACTTGCTCACAGATGATAAAAATACTCGCCCCCTAAAACTGAGAACAGAGCTAGAAGCTTCCCTCAAAGAAACTCAACCCAACTGGACAGAAAAAGATGATCGGCAACTTACCCTCGTTCTAGAAATTTTATCCTTATCTGGCTTGGTTCTATTAGTTCCTGCCGATCCACAACGCTATCAGCTCGTTCATGACTACTTAGTTCCTTACATTCGCCAACGCGAAACCCTTCGTACAAGAAATAAAATCAAGCAAATTCAAGAAGAGAAAAAGCTAGCTGAAGCGAAATTAAATCGATTTATTCGCCGAGCATTTCCTATATCTATAGTTGCCCTTATTGTATTAATGGTAACAACAGCAGGTTCATTATTTTTTCTTCGCCAAGCCTTGAATCGTGAAATTGAAGGTATTAGCCTTGCCTCTACCTCTCTGTTAAACTCCAATCAAGATCTAGAAGCCATGATTCAGGGAATCAAAGGGTGGAAAAAAATTGAAAAAAATTTATTTTACCAGTTTTTTATCTCTAGAGAGACAAAGCAAAAAATGGAATCAGCTTTTTTGAAAGTCAATTATGGAATTAAAGAAACAAATCGGATTGCAGGGCATGAATCTTGGATTTCAGATTTGTCCTTTAGTCCCGATGGTCAAATGCTAGTAACAGCAAGTACAGATGGAGTAGTACAGCTATCGACTGTAGATAATTCAACGCTTACAGACTATAATCAAAAATTACTTCATGAAGAAGTGATTTACGCAGTTGCGCTCAGTAAAGATAGAATTGTGACAGGTGGTAGTAATGGAGTCATTAAAATCTGGTCGTCAACAGGTAAATTTATCAAATCAATTTCATCATCTGGTAAAGATGATGAAGACACAATCATTAGAGCCTTAGCATTTCATCCTCAAGGAGATACTTTTGCTTCGGGAAATAATCAGGGCATGATTCAATTATGGAACAGTGATGGAATATTATTAATATCTATTAGAGCTTCAGAAGAAATAATTAGAGATATTATCTTTAGTCCTGATGGTCAATTAATAGCTTCTGCTTCTGGAGATGAACAGTTTGGAGAGATCAAACTCTGGAAACAAGATGGAACTCCGATTGGAAATTTTAATGAAAAAGATAGACATAAAAAAGAAGTTTTAGCACTTGCTTTTAGCCCCGATGGAAAAACAATAGCTAGTGGTAGCATAGATCGCTCAATCAAGATTTGGACAATAGATGGCAAAATGCAGGAAGAAATGGTAGGTCATGATTCAAATGTTTGGTGTTTATCTTTTAGTCCAGATGGTAAAATATTAGCTAGTGGTAGTGCTGATGAAACTGTAAAGTTATGGCAAGTTTCTGATGGAAGTATACTGAGAACAGTTCCCGCAGAAAGTACGGTTATTTATAGTTTACAATTTAGACCTAATTTAGAAGACGAACTTACTAATGCTCTGACTCTTGCAATCGGCAGTGGAAATAATCAGGTGAAAGTCTGGCAAGTAAACACTCCTTGGCGAGAAATGATTTTACTAGGACATAAGAACATCGTTGAAACAGTAAAATTTAGTGCCGATCAAAAATCTATTATAACTGCAAGCAGCGATGGAACGATTAAACGTTTTACTTTTGACAGTAAGCGAGTACAGGAAATTGTTAATGATGAGGATACTAAATATTATCAAGTCTCAGTAAGTCCTGACGGTCGCAAGATTGCTGCGGCTAGAGATAAAAAGACGGTTGATATTGTAGATAATTTAGGTAGGGTATTAACTACCCTCGAAGGGCATACACAGGTGATCGCTAATGTGGCATTTAGCCCCAAGCAAGAAACGGAAGAAATTCTAGTGACAGCAGGTGATGATAAGAGTATCAAAATTTGGAATACTAAGGGAGATTTGATTAAGGATATTCAGGATGCTCATGAGCATCCAATCAGAATAGTTGCATTTCATCCTGATGGTGAAATGCTGGGTTCAGGAGGACAAGATAATCAAGCTAAACTATGGGATTTAGATGGAAATCTTCTGACTACATTAGAAGATCATAAAGGTTGGGTTATCGGTATGAATTTTCATCCCAAGAAAGACCTGATTGCTACTAGCAGTACGGATCATACGATTAAACTTTGGAAATCTGATGGAACGTTGATCGCTACGTTAGACAAGACAAAGCAGGGTCATACTAACTGGGTGAATCGGGTTAAGTTTTCTCCGGATGGGACTCTGTTAGCTTCAGCTAGTGATGATAGTACAATTAAGCTTTGGAATGTTACAGATCCAGATAAGACTTATTTGGTGACTACTTTATCTCTACATACTAACTGGGTGAAGGATATTGATTTTAGTTCAGATGGTCGATATTTAGTTTCGGCAAGTGCAGATAAAACGGCGGTGCGCTGGGATTTAGAACCACTCAAAAAACCTGATTTTTTGCTTCGTCAAGGATGTGATTGGATACGGGATTATTTGAGCCATAATCCGAATGTGTCTGATGAGAATAGCAAGATTTGTGATGGGATTGAACCTTTACCGTTAGAAATAGCAAGTCCGCCTCCAGTGGCTACGTTGAATGTGCCTACACCTGAGATATCTGAGCGGCCTGAACCAACTCCTCCTTCTTTTGTTAGTCAACCCACACCTTCTCCTGTGGTTTCGCCAAGTCCTGAACCCGATCGCTGGTATTTAGCTGTTCAGCAAGCTGAAAAAGCAGCTCAGTTAGCTCAAGTGAAATCTGACCCTTCCCAAGTGGTACAGGCATGGCAAGAAGCGATCGCCCTAATGCAAGCCGTTCCTGAAGAGCATCCCGCATACACTAAAGCACAACAGAAAATCCAGGAATATCAACAAAATTTGAGCTATTGGCAAGCACAAGAGTAGGGATCAAACCTTAATGGCGTGCAGGTTTGGCAGTAAGTGTCAGAATAAGAAGAGGTTAGCCTAGCCTGACCACAGTGAGACACGAAGGTAAACCTGTGATTGAGGTGGAAGTCCATCAGCAACTGCGAGCGTTTCTGCGCTTGTCTGCGTCACCGTCCTGGCCCCATCAGTTAACGATGGCCCGGTTAGTTGCGCGGGCCATGCGTTTGGGACGCAGTGCTTTAATTCAAACGGGTCGCCCCCTTTATCAAGGACAACCCTATCGGGTGAGTTATTTGGTTCCGTTGCTCATGTGGCCGGGACCTGCTATTTGGGTGGGGCCGGAGGAAATTTTGCAGCAGTTGCAGATGGTGGAAATTCCCCAATTACAGGAGATGTTGGCCCTCAGTTCCGTGAAGTCAGTGGTAGTGTCCGATCGCTGGCCCAATGCTGATTTTTCTGGTATTCTACTCACAACCCCAGAACACTTTTTAGGCGATCGCCTCCATCCAGAGAACCGAGGAGAGCACTTCCCCTTCAATATTCCCACTCTCATCGATGGTGTAGACGATCTAGACAACTGGACTAGGCAACAGATCAATCAATGTTTAACCCCCAAAGACTGGACGGAGCTAATGTTAGCCTGTCCCCAACACCGGGATCTGATTCGGGATATCCAAGTTAAGCTCACCAAATCCATTTTCCAGCATCCTCCCAACCCCTACGAATGCTGTTTATTAACTGAGGAGGATCGAGGGGCGATCGCCAATCTCTTCCATTACTTTGACGAATATCAGCTTATCCTACCCTCTCCCTGGCAACAGTTCACGCTCCCCCCATTCACCTCAGATCGTCTGATGTGGGCCGATATCCATCGTTCCACCGGTCAATTTACCCTCTGGTCTGGCCCTGTAGATATCGCCCCGATCCTCAGCCCTATCTGGGCCGATCAACCGGTCGTTTTAATTGGTGAAACCCTCGATCAACAAGCCAATGCAAGTCGCTATTGTACCCAAATGGGACTCGAAGATATTACTTGCCTTCAATTTAATGCTTCGAGTAACCAAGACTTAATCCATCTTTATTTACCCGATCGCCTTCCCCTCCCCAATACACCCCAATTTCAAACTCAGGTGTTGCCAGAAATTCAAGGATTACTCAGTGTCCGGGGAAATCAAGGCAACTTAACCGTTATTTTAGTCACCGATGTCCCCCTAAAAGCGCAAATTGCAGCCACATTAGCCGGTGAATTTGGCTCCAAAGTACAAGTTGAAAAAACCTCATTAGAACCCCATGGAATTTTAGTGTGTGGATGGGAATTTTGGCGATCGCATCAAAGCCTGTTACCCGCACCCGGTTTACTCATTATTGTTGCCTTACCCATCCCCTCTTTAGAGCATCCCCTAGTGGCTGGACGAGTGGCCTATTATAAACAACGGCGCTTAGACTGGTTTCGGGAATACCTACTACCGACGGCAATCCAAAACCTAAAACGGGCGATCGCCCCTATGCGTCCGGGAGTTGTAGCGTTATTAGATACCCGTGTTCTCCATCGCAGCTATGGTCAAACCATCCTCGCCTCCCTCGAACCCATGGCTCGCATTAATTACCGCGACCCCAGTTGGGTGAGACAAATTTGGGATCAAGAAGCATAAATAACGTTGACTAAAAAAGCGATCTGTGGAGTTTAGGGAACAGGGAACAGTTTTCGCCTATTGGTAATTTTGAATTGTCCGAAATATTCGTGACGGTATAGCTTCCGAAAATCTTTAATACTTCTGTGTACTCTTCTAATTGTTGAAGTGTCTTTTGGATGCTGGGTTCTCTCGCATCAACTTCAATATCAATAAAGAACAAATATTCAAACAGCGATTGCTTGGTGGGACGAGATTCAATACGGCTTAAGTTAATCCCTTGATGGGCAAATACTTCCAGGGGTTTGACCAACACTCCTGGAATATTGGGTAAGCTAAAAGCGATTGAGGTATGGGTTTTGGATCGCGAAGAAGCATTTAGTCTTATATCAGTATCTGTAGAACTCACGACCCAAAACCGAGTACAGTTATCCGGGCGATCGTTAATCGGATAGGCTAATACTGGGACTTTATAGAGTTTTGCCGCTCTTTGGGAGGAGATTGCTGCGATCGGTCGATCGGGTTGAAGATACTGAATGGACTCTGTGGTGGAGTTCGTAGGAATTAATTCAACTCCTGGTAAATGTTGCTCTAACCACTCTTGACATTGTGCTAAGGCTTGAGGATGGGAATAGACGGTTTTAATGGCTGATAATTCACCCCTGTGAGAGAGCAGTCCATGGGTGATGGGTAAGACATAGGCCTGTTGGATGTCTAAACCCTGTAATTGCCATAAACTATCGAGGGTCATAGGAACATTGCCTTCAATAGAATTTTCAACCGGGGCGATCGCCAAATGGGCTTCCTGTTTGGCTACAGCCTGTAAAGTTTGGGCAATACTGGGATAGGGACGTAATTCACTGTCATAACCCTGAGCTTTAAGCTGCTGACTACAGGCGATCGCTGCGATCTCAGAATACGTCCCTCGTGGCCCTAGATAAGCAATAACAACCATCCTCTCTCCTTGTTAGACTTTTTGCCACTATAGCTTACGGGGAATGAGCATTGGTAACAAGTTGAGGAAATTTGCACCCAACCCAGATCCATTTTTAAGGAGTCAAGACTTACGCGTTAAGGCCATATGTAGTATGTAGAGTCAGTTTCTAAAGTCATGCTGGTCGAAGACTTTAAGAGTTCTTGTATCAAACTTAATTATTAAGTAATCCTTGCTTTAATTCATAGATCGTCTAACCGGTTTAATGAGCTAACTTTTAAATTTGAATAATGACTCATGACTTCCGCCAATATTGATAGAATCTTGTACACAGTGCAGTGGTTAACAACGCTAATATTGAGGGAATAAGAGCCATTAAACCTCCTTGCAAAAATATCCCAAACGATAAGTAGTAGACTAAAATACATAAGAAGGCAGTACCCAAACCTAATCGCCAAGGATATTTCTGAAAATACAATGTCGTTATCGCTCCTACCATTGACCAAATCCAAACAAAAAAAGCATCTTGCCACCAGGTCAGTGACCAAAATAAAGGTCGATCATCCAGAACAGAACTAATAATTTGGCTTGTTACATGAGCATGAATGTCTAATCCTCGCATAATGCCTAGTGGTGTATGTTGAGGATCGCGAACACTTTCAGCCGTCATACCAATTAAAATAATTTTATCTTTAATCCAACTGGGTTTAAAATTGTTGTTTAGAACATCGTCTGCACTAATTCGTTGAGCAATTTCACGAGTGGGTGTTGAGCGATAATTAATTAGGATTTGTTCACTCGGTAAATCGGATTGGTAATATCCAGGACGACCCCGCTTTAGACTCGTAAAAACTTTTTGACCGAATTGCCAATCTTCTTGTGAATTAGCTTGAACAACTACTCCATTAGAACTCAGATATTTCCAAGCCAATTGAAAAGCTAAGGAATAAGGAGTTTTACAGTGATAGAAAGGAGGGATCATATGATCCGTTTGAGACAACGTATATCGGCGGATCATCCCTGAAGCATATGGATTGTGTTGATCGGTCCATAAATTAACAAATCCTACTTGCTTTTGTGGACTATGATCGGGCGGTTCAATACTGGTATTCGGATCGTTATTGTACTCAAATTTGCATATACTCACTAATTTTTTATTCTGTCGAAAATGCTGATTCATGGTTTGATCGGCAGAGTTGGCTGGAACGGGTTTATCTCGATAAATATTTAAGCCGATCGCTGCCGGTTGATGAGCGTCTAGCTTATCTATAATCTCTGCTAACGTGCGATCGGGTAAAGGATGATCGTATAATTCTATATCCTCTTCAGTAACTCCCACGATGAGAAGACGAGGATCGGGTTGTTCTACAGGGCGCGATCGCATTAATTGATCGAATGCTCTCAGTTCCATCGGTTCCAAAAAGCCCGAAGACCGTACGCCCATCACCAGGGTAGTTACTGCTATGGAGAGGCATAGGGTAATTTTTAAGGCTTTTTGCCAAGACAAAGAAGAGGGAAGTGCTCGTCCGACTAAATCATCCCAGGTGGGGGAGATGTAGTCAGGATGCTGCCAAATGACGGGTAACCAAGTTGCGCAAGGAATTTGATCTTCTAGTCCTTGTAGCTTTTCTCTGGCTTGTCGGACTGCAACTTCAAACGAGTATCCTTGGGAAAAATTAAGCAAAAATGACTTGAGGAATTTCTGGGCGACTTGATCGGGAACATAGTCGCGCATGACAATCATTTGGGGAATCTGTACATCATCCAATCTGCGGGCTAACCCTAAGCCATCACAGGAGTTGAAAATGGCAAGTTTTAAGCCTTGTGCGACGGATTTTCGTAGACCAAACCAGATTTGATCGACGGTTAAATATTGGTTGGGGTTAATATAAATTTTGCCCGTTTCGCCATCGGTTTCACTGTGTCCAGCAAAGAAGAGGATATCCCAGGGTTGTTCCCATAATTGGTCGTTGATTTCGGATCGTTTCGGTTCGATAAGAAAGCTGACATCTGCGTGGGGAAGTGAGTTGAGGATTTGGCAGTCTTTTTCGGTGTCAATGCCTTCTCTATGTCCTAAAATAGCTAAAATTCTGACTTTTCCCGGTGGAGTGGAGTTCAGGGGATCGGATCGTCTAAACTCAGGATCGCTGAAAGAGATTTCTGCACTCTTGTATCTGGAGAAGAGATTCCAACTGTGCCAAGGCAGCTTTTGCAAATCATTGCATGTGGTGCGCAGAATAAAGCGAATGGGATCGCTATAGTTGAGTTCCTCTCGGATCTGAAGGTCGATGTCCCGGAAATCAGGGGAGCAGAGCCATTGATTCAGGCGATCGCACACTTGAGTACCTGATTCTTCACAGGCTTTCAGCGGACTGATCACTCCATCGTATTTGATAGCTTTTGGCTTTAACCCCCTTGTATTGAGGAGTCCTAAAGGGCGGTACTTGTCTATCCAATGGCTTTGTACCAACTGCGCTAGATCGGGTTCAGACGGTAAGTATCCTGATATGTCTAGATCGGGGCGTTTTCCTTCTTCCCCCATTTGTAGCCGCACTCGAAAGCCGTCCTCACTCAAACTGCCTTCAAGTTCTAAAACCACCAGTTTCGCCACGTCTGTTACCTCCGGACTGTCTGATCTCACCTTTCCTTGTCCTAAATTACAGGAAATTAAAGGGGCATACACAGATCCCCTCTATAGGGTTCTCAGATTTGAAGGCATAATTTTATGCAAACTTTACAAAAATTTACAATTAAGGCAAGATAATTCAGTGGCGATCGCACCAGCGATCTGTAGCACTATCGCGCTAGCGATGATGACTGTTTATGTCCGTATGCGGTATATTTATCGCCTTCTAGAGCCAACAACGATTGATTGCAAGTTGGTGCAGCTAAAGTTAGAATCATGTTTGCATTCAGCTCTGGTGGGATTAGCTCCTCTAGAGACCCTTGTGTACAAACCGGATACAGACGGATATAGAGGTTTCCCCAAACCTCATCTTTAGACCAATCGATAGCTAAGTCAACTTAAACAACTCACTTATTAAACTAAATCTTAGGAGGGAAACGTGACCGCAATTAGAGTGATTCCAGCGAGTGCAGCCGGTTCAACCATGGGGGTTAATGTTATTATCCGGCTCTTGTTTGACTACCGCCCCCATTTAATCAAACTCTTTAGAATCAAGAAACAAGACCACTCCATCACTCGTTATACCTTTATTGCCGTTTTCCGGGAACCTGGCTCTATCGGACAACTGGTTGCCTTGATCAACGAATGGGGAACTGCCAGTGGACAGGGAGAAGGAGTAGAAAATACCGCCGAAACCTATGGATTTTCGGAAATCATGACCACGATTAAACAGCTTAAAATCCGACTGTTAACGGTGGACTGGCATACGGAAATTCATGAAGGATGGAAACAGAAGCTTGAAGTCCGTCCCGATCCCACGGTTCTTAAATATCGCCTCTCTGACTGGGAAGGTTGGCTGTTAGAACAAATCGATACCCCTTGGTTCCCCATGCAACATCTGCACGAGGACGATCTCGATTTGCGTTGGATGGAACATGAATAGGGATTAGGGAAGTGGGAATAGGGAATCTCTGTGTCGCCACGTCTGTGTGTCTCCCGATCCCTATCCCCTCATCTGATTAAGACCGAGGTCGAAATTCAACCACATTTTGCTTAATTTGCACATCGTAGTTGCCAAAGAAATCATGGCCGAGTAAACCGATCTCCATCCGAGGGGCGATCGCTACCGGAATATCCCTGACCACAGCTCCATGGACAGCGATCGACTTCACATAACCCAAGGGAAAGGTCACCCTAGAACCGTCTGCGATCGTACTGGTGACAGAATCAACCGACTCGATTTGCAGTTTCTGCGCCATCTCCTGAGTAATTAGAGTACCACTGGCTCCCGTATCCACAATCATCTCAAAGGAGTGGCGATCATTAAAGGTCACCTCAATCACCGGAATTCCCCCCAAACGGCGCTTAATTTGGGCTTGAAATACTCCTGGAGTCGCAGGACGAGAACGGGGAGCAGAAGTCCCCTCACACACGCCACTTAAGGGAATCGATTGTCCAGACGAGGTTACCATAAAACATCCTTGCACTTCTTGGGCGATCGCGCTTTCTGCTCCACCGACCATGAAACCTATCCCCAGGGCAACCGTCATACCCAAACTCTTACTCCATAGATGTTTGTTCATAAATTTTTAGCGACTGATCGGACCTACTCTCTAGTTTACCCATTCCTTTCTGTCCACTGCCATATAGCGCTTGGCGCGAGGGAATAGGGAATAAGGAATAGCCTTTATTGCTTAGGGTCTAAGGCTTCAAGCTATACTCTAGAGAACAGAGAAGTGTCATACATCCACTACCCTATAATAGATACTTGCATGTACTTCGTCTTTTTGAGATTTTGATCGTGAAAAATCGTGCCCCTCGCAATCGAACACTTACATGCTCGGAGCAAGAGCTATCCCTATTCAGTCAGTCTTTGCTCTCTCTCGATCGTCAGATAGAAATTGATCGGATAAAAGACAAAGTTATTCATCAAGATCTATTTATCGCTGGTGAATATCTACCCAAAAACTTTGTCGATCTTTTAGTTCTAGACCCCCCTTATAATCTTTCCAAAAACTATCATGGTCATTCATTTAAAGAGAAAAAACAAGGAGACTATCAAGATTGGTTCACTTCTGTCCTTAAGATTCTCAAGCCCATCCTCAAGCCGACAGCAACTCTCTATGTCTGCTCTGACTGGAAAACCTCGATCTTAATTGCCCCTATCCTAGAGCAAGAATTTTATCTTCGCAATCGCATTACCTGGGAGAGGGAAAAAGGACGAGGGGCAAAAACCAATTGGAAGAATAACACCGAAGATATTTGGTTTTGCACCGTTTCCGATCGGTATACATTTAACCTAGATTTAGTCAAGCAAAAACGAAAAGTGATTGCGCCCTATCGGCATAAAAATGGTCAGCCCAAAGACTGGAGTGAAGAAGAGGATGGCCACTTCAGATTAACGCATCCTTCCAATCTTTGGACAGATATTAGCATTCCCTTTTGGTCAATGCCTGAAAACACCGATCATCCCACACAGAAACCGGAAAAATTGATGGCTAAACTGATTCTAGCAAGTTCAAATCCCAATGATATGGTACTCGATCCATTTCTCGGGAGTGGGACTTCAGCCGTGGTGGCCAAAAAGCTCAAACGTAACTTTGCGGGGATTGAATTAAATCAAGACTATTGTTGTTGGGCATTAAAGCGACTTCAATTAGCAGAGCAGGATGCATCGATTCAAGGATATACAGATGGGGTATTTTGGGAGAGAAATACTTTAAAGTGCCAGAGAAAGGGAACGGAGAAAGAAGTAAGAAGTCCTGTAAACAGTACGATAGAACCGTGACAAGAGTGTAACTTGACTCTTAAAAGTGTTACAACAGTAGTCAGTTACTGAACTCACTATTATGACTAGCAAGTATATTTCTTCAGAAGACTATCGCAAAATGTTGGTTCGGGATGGCGATCGCCGCTTCCAGGAGTGGCATAATCAATATTTACACTACCAGAAGCAGTATTGGAATCAACGGGTCAAAGGTCGTAAGGTAAACTAAGGTTTCAGTACGACTCAATCCTCCATGACTTCTTCCCTGGTTCCCTCTTCCGATCATTCCCCTGACGCAGGACTTGCACCTTTACTGCTCACTGTTGTTGAACTCATTCGCCAACTGATGGAAGCTCAAGTCATTCGGCGCATGGATTCGGGTAGCCTAAGCGAAGAGGAATTAGATCGAGCGGCTGAAAGTTTACAGCGTCTAGAAGAACAGATTATCAACTTATGCGAAATCTTTGACATCGATCCGGCGGACTTAAACATTGATTTAGGGGAAATTGGCTCCCTATTGCCCAAACAAGGGTATTATCCAGGTGAAAATAGCGATCGCACCTCCATTCTAGAACTCTTAGACCGGCTCCTGCATACCGGCATTGTCGTTCAAGGCGATGTGGATCTTGGTCTAGCACAACTTAACCTTATCCATGCCAAACTCCGCTTAATTCTTACCTCCAAACCCATCGACGATCAGACAGGGAATAGGGAATAGGGAATTTTCCGCGTGTCTCCATATCTCCATATCTCGCTATTCCGTACTCAGTCCTTATAGAAATAGGGGAACCCCCTAGAGGACTCCCCTACTTTCTAGAGATCGCAAAACTTAGTCAGTTTTAGTAAGTTTCCACATGCCAACGATGTTCTTTTTTCAGTTGTTTCCGGTACTCATCCCAGTTAACACCAAACTTTCCGGCAGCTACAGACATCCCTTCATCAATACCCGGTTCCATACCTTTGAGACCGCACATATAGATATGGGTATTCGGTTTTTGAACTAATTCCCACAGCTCATCTGCATTTTCCTTAATCCGGTCTTGAATATACATTTTACCGCCTTCGGGATTTTTCTGTTCCCGGCTAATAGCATAAGTTAGGCGGAAATTATCAGGAAATTCCTGCTGCATTTTCTCCAACTCTTCCCGATAGAGAATATTTTGACTATAAGGAATACCAAAGAACAACCAAGCGAATCCCCGGAACTTATAATCTTCATGCTGTTCCTTAAACATGCGCCACAGATAAGCACGGAAAGGAGCAATTCCAGTTCCAGTTCCCATCATAATAACCGTGGCTTCCTCATCATCCGGTAAGAGCATTTCCTTACCCACCGGTCCAGTGATAGCCACATCTGCACCGGCTTCAAGATTGCATAGGTAAGTCGAGCAAACGCCATAAACCGTTTCTCCCGTTTCCGGCTGTTTATATTCAAGCTGTCTAACACACAGAGAAACTGTCTTATCCTCTTCATCATCTCCATGACGAGTAGAGGCGATCGAATACAACCGTAATTTATGAGGCTTACCATTGGCATCATCTCCGGGAGGAATAATACCAATACTTTGGCCTTCCACATATTTCAGGTCTCCTTGGGACAGATCGAACGTCAAATGTTGGACCATCCCTAATCCGCCTTCAGCCACCAATTTTTCATTACTGAGACATTTCCCAACGTAAGGAGTTTTAGGGCGGTAAATATTGATCGGAATCTTTTGATCTTCAGATTTCTTGTGAACCTTACCTTGGGGAGCTGAACTCGATCCTGAAGGTGTACTCGATGGGGCATTCTCACCATTAAGCGGCTCAATCTTGACAATTTTGCCCCCTAGACGAGAAATACGCTTCATTTCCTGATTCATACGGCTGTAAGGCACAGTAATGAAGATGCTACCACTGTAACGAACTGAACCGTTCATATTTCCAGTACTACCTGGGTTAAGACCAACCACTTCAAACCGAAACAGACGGTTGCTATTGGTTGAACCCGTTAAACTCGATTTATACATTCCTTGATTTTCTCCTTTCCCCATTTACATCGGCCAATTGCCGAAACATTACCAAGTCCTGTGGGCGAGAGTGATGACAAAGCGACTAGACGTACGGTAAGCGAGCCATTCTCACTGGTCAATCCTACTCTGCAAGCAACAGTTGAAGAGTAAGACCTAATCCAGACTCAATGAGGCGATCGCCCTATATACTCTAAAACCCTTTATCAGGAGTCTCACCTCCACTCTCTCACACAAGGCAAGCGAGGGACAATTCCACTATTTTATCGAAAAGCGCCCCTTTTCAGAGGGAATAATTGGGATTAGGTTTTCTTAAAGACCCCATTCACCGTAGCATAGGTATTGAGGACAACCCTCAAATCTCTAAACTTGCCTTGTGGGGATGATCCCATTCTGGTAGAATTCCCTCCAGAATATTGAAAATGGAAACCTGAGCTGAACTCTAACTTGAGTTGTTCCCAACCAGAGAGAGTGAGGCTGCTATTTAGGGAGCAAGCGCCCTCCAGGGTTTAAATGAAGGGCGGTTTTAATGGGTTGCCCTCAACGCTAGTTTAACTCCATTCGTGATAAACCAAAACTAACTTTAGTGAACCCATTGATTGACAGAGGAAATCTATGACGAGTAAACCGGATCGCGTGGTTTTAGTTGGTGTAGCCGGAGACTCCGGTTGTGGGAAATCAACCTTCTTACGTCGCTTAACCGACTTATTTGGAGAAAATCTCATAACCGTAATCTGTCTGGATGATTACCATTCTTTAGACCGTAAACAACGTAAAGAAACTGGGATTACCGCGCTCAACCCCAAAGCTAACAACTTTGACTTAATGTATGAGCAAGCCAAAGCGCTTAAAAACGGTGAATCCATAGAAAAACCCATTTACAACCATACTACTGGGGAAATCGATCCCCCTGAAACCATCCATCCCAAATCCATTGTCGTCCTAGAAGGGCTACACCCAATGTATGACGAACGGGTAAGGGAACTCCTGGATTTTAGTGTTTATCTTGACATCAGTGATGAAGTCAAAATTGCCTGGAAAATCCAGCGGGATATGGCAGAGAGAGGCCATCGCTATGAAGATGTACTCTTTGCTATTAATGCTCGTCGGCCAGACTTCATGGCTTATATCGATCCCCAAAAAGCTCATGCAGATGTGGTGATTCAGGTATTG
Source organism: Roseofilum sp. Guam (assembly GCF_017746735.1). Lineage (NCBI taxonomy): Bacteria > Bacillati > Cyanobacteriota > Cyanophyceae > Desertifilales > Desertifilaceae > Roseofilum > Roseofilum sp. Guam. The sequence goes on from NZ_JAGHZN010000066.1 coordinate 18,347, forward strand.
CCAACCCAACTGATTCAAGACGACAAAGACCGTAAGATTTTACGGGTACGGATGATTCAACGCTATGGAGTTGCCGGTCGTGACCCCGTCTACCTGTTTGACGAAGGCTCAACCATTGATTGGATTCCCTGTGGACGCAAGTTAACCTGCTCCTATCCCGGCATTAAAATGCATTATGGGCCAGATGCTTACTATGGCCATGAAGTTTCTATCCTGGAAGTCGATGGCCAGTTTGATAATTTAGAGGAACTCATCTATATCGAAGGTCATTTGAGCAACACCTCAACACAAGAATATGGGGAATTAACTCATTTGTTACGGCAACATCCTGATTATCCAGGTTCAACCAATGGTACAGGACTGTTCCAAGTGCTAGCTGGATTGAAAATGCGAGCCATTTACGAGCAGTTAACCCAAGCACCAGTCAAAGTCCCAGCAAGTGTTTAGACAGCAATGTCACCACCTGTGGACAACACCTTGAGGGTTGGTTCTCCTGTAAACTAGAGCCAGAAAGGGGCTGCGAGAGTCTTTTGGTCTGGCTCTCGCAATTCCAATTCAAAAACGGTGGATTGTTTGACCGTTCCCTAATTTTCAATCGATTCTGCAACTCATGAGCGCACCTTCTTCTAGTAACCCGACTCAATACGATCCCTTGAGTGCTGAAGCCAAATGGCAACGGTATTGGGAAGAGAACGAAACATTTAAGGCCGATCCGAATGAGGGTGGAGATCCGTTTTGTGTGGTGATTCCACCGCCGAATGTAACGGGTAGCCTGCATATGGGTCATGCCTTTGAAAGTGCCTTGATTGATACATTGGTTCGCTACCATCGGATGCTGGGAGAGAATGCGTTATGGTTGCCAGGAACCGATCATGCCAGTATTGCCGTACAGACGATTTTAGAAAAACAACTCGCCAGTGAAGGTAGAAATCGCTACGATGTTGGTCGGGAAGCGTTTCTAGAAAAGGCATGGCAGTGGAAAGAGGAGTCCGGAGGCGCGATTGTTAATCAACTGCGCCGCTTGGGGGTTTCCGTGGATTGGTCGCGGGAGCGGTTTACGATGGATGAAGGGTTATCGAAGGCGGTGATTGCAGCTTTTAAGCAGCTTTATGAGGAAGGTTTGATTTATCGGGGCAACTATATGGTAAATTGGTGTCCCGCTTCTGAGTCTGCGGTGTCTGATGTGGAGGTGGAGAAGAAAGAAGTTGATGCTCACTTATGGTATTTCCGGTATCCACTAACGGACGGTGAGGGATTTGTGGAAGTGGCAACGACTCGTCCGGAAACGATGTTGGGGGATACGGCAGTAGCAGTAAATCCCCAGGATGAACGGTATAAAGATTTAATTGGCAAGACGCTCCGGTTGCCTTTGGTGGGGCGAGAGATTCCTGTGATTGGTGATGAATATGTGGATGCTGAGTTTGGGACGGGTTGTGTAAAAATAACGCCAGCTCATGACCCCAATGATTTTGAAATGGGCAAACGTCATCATCTGCCCCTGATTAATATCATGCACAAGAATGGTAGTTTGAATGAGAATGCTGGGGAGTTTGAGGGACTAGACCGATTTGAAGCGCGGAAGGCGGTGGTGAAGCGCCTGGAAGCAGAGGGCTGTTTGGTGAAGGTGGAAGATTATAAAACGACGGTTCCTTATAGCGATCGCGGTAAAGTCCCTGTTGAACCCCTTATTTCTACTCAATGGTTTGTTAATATTCGTCCCTTAGCCGATAGAGCGCTAGAGTTCCTCGATAACCAGAATCAGCCGGTGTTTGTCCCTCAGCGTTGGGAAAAAGTCTATCGGGATTGGTTGGTGAAACTGAAAGATTGGTGTATTTCTCGACAATTGTGGTGGGGTCATCAAATTCCCGCTTGGTATGTGGTGAGCGAAACCGAGGGAGAAATTACCGATGCAACTCCCTTTATCGTAGCGGCGAATGAAGCGGAAGCCTTAGCTCAAGCCAAAACGGAATATGGGGAAAGCGTGCAACTGGTTCAAGATCCCGATGTTCTCGATACCTGGTTTTCCTCTGGACTCTGGCCCTTTTCTACCATGGGATGGCCGGAGGAAACTGCCGATTTCAAGCGCTATTATCCCACTACGACTTTAGTAACCGGCTTTGACATTATTTTCTTCTGGGTGGCGCGGATGACGATGATGGCAGGTCATTTCACCGGAAAAATGCCCTTCCAAACCGTTTATATCCATGGTTTGGTCCTGGACGAAAATGGCAAGAAAATGTCAAAAACAGCCGGAAATGGTATCGATCCCTTAGTGCTCATCGAAAAATATGGAACAGATGCCCTGCGCTATACCTTGATTCGGGAAGTGGCGGGTGCAGGGCAAGATATTCGCTTAGAATACGATCGCAAAACTGATGAGTCAGCATCCGTGCAAGCGTCTCGCAACTTTGCCAATAAGCTGTGGAATGCCGCCCGGTTTGTGATGATGAATTTGGAGGGCAAAACTCCTGCGGACTTGGGAGTGGCAGCCGTTGAGGATTTAGAAGAGAGCGATCGCTGGATACTGTCGCGCTATTATCAAGTCGCTGCCCAAACTCGCAATGATCTCAACCAGTATGGCTTAGGAGAAGCGGCCAAAGGCATCTATGAACTGATTTGGAATGACTTCTGTGACTGGTATATCGAACTGGTCAAAACTCGATTATGGCAAAAGGACAAGGAGGGAGATGCCGCTTCTGCTGCATCCCGGTTAGTCGCGCAACAAGTCTTAGCCCTAGTCCTAGATGGGATCTTAAAGCTTCTGCATCCCTTTATGCCCCACATCACCGAAGAAATTTGGCAAACCCTAACCCAAAGTGAGGGCACATCCTTAGCCCGACAAAGGTATCCAGAAGCAGATGAAGCGCTGATCGACGCTGATTTAGAAGCCCAATTTGCCCAACTGATTGACACCATTCGCACTATTCGGAACCTACGGGCGATCGCCGAAATTAAGCCGGGTGTCCAAATTCGAGTCATCCTGCAAACGGAAAACTCAACCGAGCAAGAGATCTTAACCCAAGGCTCATCCCTGATCCAGATGATCGCCAAAACCGAAGCCCCAAAAGTGTGCGCTACCTTAGACGAGCCAATGAAGCAAACCATTGTGGGAGTAACCGGAACCGTACAAGTCTTAATTCCCCTCGCTGGAGTTGTCGATATTGGAGCGCTACGCGCTAAAGTTGAGAAAGATTTGGGTAAGATTGAAAAAGAAAGCCAAGTTCTCCAAGCTCGTTTGGGGAATCCTGGATTTGTCAACAAAGCGCCTCAAGATGTCGTTCAAGGGGCTAGAGATACGTTAGAGCAATTGCAAATCCAGGCTCAAATCCTGCGAGATCGCCTGAAGTCTCTCTCAGATTAAGGGCGATCGCGTCCATGACTTACACTGAACAATCAACGGCCATGTTATATCTAGCCCAGGTACAAAAAGAGCAATTGTTAGGCAAAGTAGGTTTACAGGTTTTAGCAGCTCAGGAGTCCGAAACCACCTGGAAACTGGCCGCTGAGGAAGACCTGATTCCTTATAGCGAGAGCGATAATTGGACTCAGAACCAGCTTGTGTTACTTGAGGTGACCGAAAACCGCGAAATTCTTAGTATTGCTGAGGCAAAGGATTGGATCCTCAAGTTGGTTGAACAGTATTTGAGTGCAGGAATTACGCCCGAGTTTTTGCAAGGGGAAATGGAGAGGGCTGAACAATGGCGGCAAGATCTGACCCTGCAAAGTCAGGAAGTCGCCCGGGGAAAACTCGAAGTCGAAGCACGACATGCCCAATTACAAATTGTTGAAGAAAAACTGAATAAGGAAAAAAATCAATTAGAAGAGGAAAAGCAATACCTAGAAACCCAGCTTAAGCAGCTTCAAGAGGAAAAACAAGACCTCGAAACCAAGCTCCAACAGTTTCAAGAGGGAGAGTAAAGCGATCGCTAGTATCTTCAGCAAGTAACAATGAATAATAATTAAGGGCACCTCTATTAATTGCTCTTTCGAGCAATTAATGAGATAAAAAAGCCCACCTTTTTTCAAAAAGAGGGGATTTTATCTATAGGAATAGATGTCAATCATGGAACCATCACTTTTTATTGTAATATCAAGTCCGATGAATAAGTTACGATATAAATGAAGAGTGTCCAAGCAAAGCAATGCCCCGACGAATTAAGATAGTC
>NZ_JAGHZN010000067.1:0-22127 GCF_017746735.1 Roseofilum sp. Guam
CCACCCCCCAACCGACTAAACCCACTCCCCCTCCCGTGGCGAGAGGTTTTCCGCCTGGAACCTCAGAAGCACTCGTGCTAGCGGCTCTTGGAGAACCGAGCCAAACAACACCCGGACTCTGGGGAACCAAAGCCATCAGTTATGATTTAGGCAAGATTAAATTGGGATATTTACTCGATCCCAATACTGGCACAATTCGACAAACGGAAGTTTCTTTTGACCCAACCATCGATCGATTTATCAGTCGGGTGATGGTTAATGGTATGTTAGGCAGTAACGCTCCCCTAGCCGTGATCGATGAATTTGAGCGAGTACACCGAGGTCAAGCCAGATATTATGAATTTTCCCACCAGAACTGGAGGGGGGTAATTGAACGAGAAAGCAATGACCGTATTTATGTCGCCGTTTGGGACAAGCAGTTGAAATAATTAATGGGAATAGGGAATAGGTATTAATTCAACAGTCGCTCTAACTCCACGACATAGACCTCCCCTAATTCCTGTCCTTGAATGGGAATACTTTGATAGCGCAATTCTCCCCGTATTTTAACTGAATCACCGATCGCCACTGGCTGCGCTTCTGTTGTAGCAACCACCACTACAATCCCCGTATCATCTTCTAACTGATAGGCATAGCCATTGAGCAGGGGAATGAACTTAACCACCTGACCTTGAATCTCAACCGTCCCGGAAGCAGTGGGCACTAAGTTCTCAATGGGGGTAATCCCATCAGAGGGTAAACTAAAGGGCAATTCTAGACTACATCCCCATAAACTGGCGATCAACACTAGGCTAATCAATCTCCACCTCCTAACCCTTCGCTTGTGCATGAGAGTATTGTGGACTCTACTCAAAATTACGTTTTGATTCTAGCGAAAGTTGGCAGGAGGGAATGGGGAAACTCTCACCGTTGGCCATTATCCGTGCTTCGCGCTATAATTCTCTGTCCCTTTCTCAATTGATTTTTGGCATGGCAAACGATATCTCACAAATTCTCGATGGTAAAGCAACTGCTCGCACTATCAGAGCAAGGTTAAAAGCTGAAATTGAGTCCTTACAACCCCAAATGGGCCGTCCTCCAGGGTTAGCGGTACTCTTGGTGGGAGATGATCCGGCTAGTGCCATCTATGTAAAAAATAAACAAAAAGCGTGCGAGCGCATTGGCATTGAGTCTTTTGGTCGCCTGTTCCCCGCTTCCACCGAGCAAGCTGAACTTGAAGAAGTTATTGCAGCGCTTAACGAAGATGAGCGAGTGGATGGTATTTTAGTGCAACTCCCCCTACCCAAACATTTAGATGCGGTTGCCCTCTTGCATCGGATTGACCCTCAGAAAGATGTGGATGGACTTCATGCAACCAACTTGGGAAAATTGGTGCGCTCAGAAACGGGACTGCGCAGTTGCACCCCTGAAGGAGTCATGGCTCTGCTGAAAGAATATAACATTGAGATCTCTGGAAAAAATGCCGTTGTGGTCGGACGCAGTATTTTAGTCGGTAAACCGATGGCGTTAATGTTACTCGAAGCCAACGCTACCGTAACGATTGCCCATTCGCGATCGCAAAATTTATCTGAAATTACCCGCTCTGCTGATATCCTAGTTTCTGCGGTAGGCCGACCCCAGATGATTACCGCTGAATGGGTTAAACCTGGTGCGGTGGTCATTGATGTGGGAATTAATCGTATTCCTGGTAATGAGGGCAAAGGGAAATTAGTCGGAGATGTGGATATGACCGCTGTCAAACCTATCTGTAGCGCCATTACCCCTGTTCCTGGTGGGATTGGGCCGATGACCGTGGCCCTATTATTGCAAAATACAGTATGGAGTTACCGTCAAAAGATCGCATAAATTTAAAGATCTAACCTTAACCCAAATCCCATTCAGAATGGTACGAACAAACGACATGCAATCTCCTCAATCGGCGATCGCCTTTGATTTAAACTCTTATTTAGGCGATCGCAAGCGCCAAGTAGAAGCTGCCTTAGATCAAGCGCTCCCCCTACTCTATCCAGAAACCCTCTATGAGTCCATGCGCTACTCCCTCTTAGCTGGAGGTAAACGTCTACGTCCTGTTCTCTGTCTGGCGAGTTGTGAGCTATCTGGGGGCACCATAGACATGGCAATGCCGACTGCCTGCGCTTTAGAGATGCTGCATACCATGTCTTTGATCCATGATGATTTACCTGCCATGGACAATGATGATTATCGTCGGGGTAAACCCACCAACCACAAAGTCTATGGGGAAGACATCGCTATTTTAGCGGGGGATGGTCTCTTAACCTACGCCTTTGAACATATTGCCCGTCAGACTCAAGGAGTGGGGAGCGATCGCTTATTACAGGTTATTATCCAAGTTTCCACTGCCGTTGGTGCGGCGGGGTTAGTTGGGGGACAAGTGGTCGATCTCGAATCTGAAGGTAAATCGGATGTTGATATCTCCACTTTAAACTATATCCATACCCACAAAACCGGCGCATTACTCGAAGCTTCCGTCGTTTCTGGAGCCATGCTTGCGGGGGCATCCTCAGACTTATTAGAGCGTTTAAGTCAATATGCCAAAAATATTGGTCTCGCCTTTCAGATTGTCGATGATATCCTCGATATTACGGCGACTTCTGAAGAACTGGGAAAAACCAGTGGTAAAGATGCCCAAGCCCAAAAAGCTACCTACCCTAGTCTTTGGGGAATTGAGAAATCCAAACAAGAAAGTAAGTCCTTAATTGAACAAGCAAAAGCTCAGTTAGAGGGGTATGGGGAAGCGGCAAAACCCCTACTGGCGATCGCGGACTTTATTACTGCCCGAAGTTATTAGAGAAGAGGAATGCAGGTTGTGAATGAGATTCTGGGGAACCGGATATTAATCATCGCTTTGATTGCTTGTTTGAGTGCCCAGGCGCTTAAATTAGTCGTTGATTTGATTAAACATCAAAAGCTCAATATTCGGGCTTTAGTCACCACGGGAGGAATGCCCAGTTCCCATTCTGCCCTGGTGTCTGCCTTAGCGACTGGCATTGGTATGACGACGGGATGGTCAAGTCCAGAATTTGCGATCGCCACCATTTTTGCCATCATTGTTATGTATGATGCCGCAGGGGTTCGCCAAGCCGCCGGTAAACAAGCTCGTATCCTTAATCAAATTATTGATGAGTTATTTCAGGAAAACCCAGAATTTAATGAAGACCGTCTCAAAGAACTACTCGGCCATACCCCATTTCAAGTGATTATGGGACTACTGTTAGGCGTAGTCATTGCCTGGTTAGCGTGTCGTTATACATTCTAATGGAGAATGGGTAATGGGTAATGGGTAATGGTATCAGTGAATCAATCACCAATTACTCATTACCGATTTCAAGATTTGAGATATTCATTAAGTTTAGGGTTGAGTTGATCTAAAAGTATAGTGCTTCGCGCCAGGGAATAGGCAATAGGGAATAGGCAATAGCTTGTATGGCTTAGGTTCTAAGGCTTCAAGCTGTACCTCATAGAATAGAGAAACGCTATAGTTTGAGACGATCGCGATGTTTCCCGATCCATCAAACGGCGAGTATAAGCCAATCGTAAAAAGCTCGTTGTTTCATATAGCGATCCTCTAGCAATACGAATAAACTTCCAATTCTTCAAAATCTGGTCTTCCCATTACCTATTACCCTCGACAGGATTTAATTGGGGCTGAGACACGGAGTCATTCCGATCGCCAATTTTTGCACCTTCTAATAATTCGATCAGTAATAAATCCATTTCCTCAAACGTATAGTTTTTCTGGAGTTCCGCTTGTAGCTTCTGTCGGAAGTTTTCCCCCAAACGCTCTTTCAATTGCTCTTCCAGCATATCGGGCGCTTGGCTTTGTCCCTTCAGATAAGATTGTCGGGGATTAAGGGTTAGCGTCTGAATAATTTGTTGTACCAGTTTTTCGGCAATTTGATCGGGAAATCGGCGTACACCAGGTATTTTTTGTAGTCGCTGATACCAACCTGACTTTTGCAGTGTTTTATCCACTTCGTAGCGTAAGAACGCTTCGAGATCGGGGGAAATTTCCGGCAGTACATTACAAGCCGTGACTTCCCACACTCGTCCCGTAATACTGCCAAAGCTACGTTGTTTTTGTTCTCCATTTTCTATGGTAACTTCAGCTTCAGGATTCGCATCACGAGGAGTTTTAGTAAAAGCTTTCTGAATTAAACCATCACTAATTCGACTTTGCAGTTGCCCAATTCCACGATTAACCACGACTTGAGCTAGTTCTTGACTAAAACTGGCAATAAAATTTAAGCCCAAATACTTTTGTACTGGTTCTAAATCAATTAAATCGGACTGGTTAAAGCGAATGACTAAGGGAATCACGCGCAAGCCAGGTATCCAAGGTTGCAGTAAGAGTAAATCATAAGAACGAGTACCGATCGCCAGTCCTAAACTGATCCCTTTCTCACGATAAAATCGACACAAAACCTTGACGATAAAATCGACCCAGTAAATTAATAAAAATGGAAAATCAATCAGCAGAAAGCGATTGGCAAATTCTCCTGTACTATCTAAGTGTCTATAGTACATTGATTCCACTAAAAAGTAAAAATTATTCCGCAGAAAGTCTATCGATTCTCGCCAATTATCCTCCTGGAAATTCTCCCTAGACCAGAATTCATAAAATGCATCTTTAGCCGATAAATCTGCCCACAATAACTCAGGGGCAATGACCTGAATTAAATTTGGATTCCGGAAAAGATTCAGTCGAGATTGAATCATTTCTCGGTTGGCTTGATTATCGTCACTATAGATATAATTTTTCATCATTGTTTTCATTCGGTTAACTTTGCCTGATTTGTTAACTGAATTAATGGCATATTCTTCATCGATCATCCGATCGGTTAACTCTTTTAATCGCTCTAATTGTGGCTCAACCAGGGCAGAGTCTGGGCCTTCAAATTCTAAAATAGCTTTTAATTGAGCCACTTCTCGCACATAGTCTTGCGCCCCTCGATCGGGTTCAATGCCTTTAATAATGTCATAATCGAGAACTGGTTCATACAAGAGTAGAAAAGAACGAATTTCGATATTAAACTCACTCCAATGGCTTCCCCAACCACGACGGGCAATAAAGTCACGACTCCAATATTGGGCGATCGCCGCATTTAAATCCGTTAAGCCTGTACTCTCGATAATTCTTTCCTGAATTTGATGTAAATTACTATATCTACCCAGTAGTCGAAATGGGGGATTCTCCACGAATATATCCATGCTTCGGGCTTGCACTTGGGAGAGTAACGACTGAACTGCTAAAGACTCTAAACCTTCATTGGCGATCGCCTCATTTAATCGATCCACCAAGGCTACATACTCTTCTTGAGGGATATCCTTCCACTCAAAAACCTTCCAATTCAGCCATAAATGCTGATTGCGAGATCGAACATAGGTGGCATCAAACAACACTAAGCCTACATTGAGCAAAATAATTAAGGCGATCGCTCGTTCGTACCACAGACGTAAAGGGCGTAAAGACCGGCGCATAGTCATCTCAGCCTCCCTGTGGAGACTCCCACCATACCCGAAGAGTTGGTGGCGAGAGGAAACGGGGGCTTCTTTTTGGGGTTCGATGGCCCAAAAAGAGGCAATCTAAAAGCTGTAAGCATAACCATCTTTACCATGGATTAAAGTACAATATTTGTGCGAAATTCCCTGAACTAGTCCAGTTTTTGTTGAAATATTGAAACTCCCTGTGGAGCGCACAGCAACACGGCCGACATAAGTTCCAATCTTTTTTCCTTTGGTGACAACTACTTTTATAATGTCACCTGTTTGAAATCCTTTGACCAACTTTTGACGAGGCACATAACGAGTCGGGAATCCATATTTATCAGTTCTACACATTTGTCTCGTTCCGTGACCTTTGGCCGCAATTAAAAGAGTTTTTTGGGCTTCAACAATTAATTGCTCCGGCGTAGACTTGCCTACACAAGCCGCGTCAAGTACGTGACTCTTGGACAGACCTAAACAAGTTCGATTGTATTTGGTCAAACCTCCCGTTCCAATTTCTACAGGCAATCGAGTCTTTTTTAGTTCTTCGTACAACGTCCATCGAGTTGAATTGACAGCCGTACTGTCAGCTAAGGATCGTTTAGCTTGCCCTAATATCCGATCGATCTTTAAATTGGCAACTATTAGTTTCTCCTCCTTCTACATCTTGTAAAATAATCGTAAAAGGAAAACGTTTGAAAACCTTAGCACGTCCTGAACAAAGCAATTTGCTTGCTTGCCCTGGATGGGTGGAATTGAGTAGCTTTTTGTTCTTATCTAATACGAAAAATCGCATGAGTCAGGCTCCTATTACTAGGGTAAAGTTCGCTTCGCTAATGTTTTTAGAGTTTGTGACGCTGACAGCACTTCCTTAACCCAATTACAGATGTTTAACTGTCAACCACAGAGCTGCAAACTAGCGACGCATTCGTAGGTGTGATAGCTCTAAAAACGTAGTTCTTGTTTGAACTTAAGCTGGTCAACTATGGACTCTTTCAAGTCCCTGCTAATTGCTAAAGCAATATAGCGGTGGGTCGTTGACTCCAAGTTTCCTGATAGTGATAAGATTACCTTAACTGACCCTCATGAACTGGTGACTGGTGACTGGTAACTGGTAACTGGCAACTGGTAATGGTCTCCTATTCCTTTATCAACCTTGGATTCATGGTAGATTCTGCCCAAACAACCCCATCCGATTCTCTCAGTTGGCCCGATTTACTGCAACAATTGATGGACAAACAGTCCCTCTCTCGCACTCAAGCCGTCAAACTCATGCAGGGGTGGCTTAATGAAGACATTCCCCCCGTCCTCTCTGGAGCCATTTTAACCGCCATTCAAGCTAAGGGAGTTGCGCCGACGGAATTAGCAGGTATGGCTCAAGTGCTGCAAGCTCAAGCAGCTAGTCCTTCAGAAGCACTCTTACCTACTGAACCCGTAATTGATACCTGTGGCACGGGTGGCGATGGTGCATCCACCTTCAATATCTCCACCGCAGTGGCGTTTGTTGCCGCAGCAGCCGGGATAAAAGTGGCAAAACACGGAAATCGGTCAGCGTCGAGTAAAGTTGGATCTGCGGATGTTTTAGAGGCTCTGGGCGTAAACCTGAAAGCTGCCCCTGATGCCATTTCTGCCGCCTTGGGTGAGGTGGGAATTACGTTCCTGTTTGCTCCCGGTTGGCATCCGGCAATGAAGGCTGTTGTCCCCATTCGGAAAACGCTGAAAATGCGGACGGTGTTTAATTTATTGGGGCCATTAGTGAATCCCCTCAAACCCACAGGACAAGTGATGGGGGTTTATGATGGTCAGTTAGTGCCCATTGTCGCTGAAGCGATGCAGCAGCTCGGCGTTCAACGAGCTATTGTTTTACATGGACGAGAAGGGTTAGATGAAGGAGGATTAGGCGATATAACCGATTTAGGGATTGTCGAGAAAAACAGCACAACATCCATCGAAATTAATCCTGGAACCTTAGGACTCTCTACTGCACCTATTTCTGAATTACGCGGTGGTGAAATCGAAGAAAACACAGAAATCTTGCGTAATGTTCTCCAAGGAAACGGAACAACTGCCCAGCGAGAAGTAGTCGCGCTCAATGCCTCATTTGCTCTACAAGTCGGTGAAGTAACGCCTTGGGGAGAGCATCGCCAAGGAACTGAGAAAGCCTTGGACATTCTCAAGAGTGGTGCTGCCTGGGATAAAGTGCAGGACTTGGTGAATTTTCTCAAGGAGGCTTAAGAGAGGATAGGGAGATAGAAAAGTGGGGGATAGGGGGTTTTATATTACCCCACACCTATTTCTCAAGAGTAATGGCGATTCAGTAGTCTGCATCAGTTAAAAAATATAACAATCCAGTTAGTGTACTTCCATCAGGCATAGTTGTATCCTTCAAAACTATTTCATAATCTGAGTGGGCATCCTTGGTAGAGTTCAATTTATATTCGTAAGGCCAACTACATAATCTAGCTCCTAATAAGTTGACTTGGGTTAAGATCGTGCCTGTCAAGGTTGCGTCAACCAGATTAGCATTACTCAAATTGGCCTTGTCTAAATTTGCATATGCTAGATTAGTATAATGTAACTTAGCACCACTCAGATTTACTCCAGTTAAATCAGAAGACCTCAGATCGGCATATCTCAGATCGGCATGACTGAGATCGGCTCCTGTTAAATCCACACAACTAAAGTTTCTCTCTCCCAATGCATATTGACGCAACAGCTCCTTGCCATCCATTGGGCGGATCTCAGTTCCTATCTCGAGATCGGGCATTTGAGTATCACAGTACCAAATATTTTCTAAATTAGAGTTTTTCAATTTTTCCTCTGACAGGTTACGCTCATTGGCAAACAGGTTACCCATGTCTGTTAACTTGGCTTGACTCAAATCAATCCAATTGAATTTCACATCATCATTATATAATCCAAAATCTGAGAGTTTAGCTTGATATAAATTCAAATGACTGAGAGTTGAATTATGAGAACGACAAAATTCAATCTTACTCAAACTAGCTCGGCTTAAATTAATATTTGTTAGATGACTTTCACCAGCTATTTCAATAGAATACAATTTAGATTCAGATAAATCGATATTTTCGAGAGTCAGACTAGATAGAGTTACGTTTTTTAAGAAACAATTATTCATCTTTATCTCGCGAGCTTTAGTATCCCGGAAGATAATATATATTGAACTAGAACCGATTAAATGAGATTGACTAAAATTAGCACGATCCAAATTTACCCGATCGAAACGAATGCATTTTATCGAACAATAACTAAAATTTGCTTTGGTCAAATTAGCGGACTGAAAGTTGGTATGCATTATGCGCCAACAACCGCGAAGTGGGAAAACATCTTTATGAAAAATGGCTCCTTGAAAATTAGCGCCTTCTAAATTGGCTCCTTGAAAGTTAACACCTCTCAAATCTGCACCCTGAAAATTTATTCCTCTAAGATCGGCATCCTGAAAGTTAGTTCTGTGCAATATTACACCCGCTAAATTCGCTTCTCTCAAATTAGCGCGGCTTAAGTTTGACCAACTTAAGTCAATCGGGTTTAATCGGCCTTCTTCTCCTTCCGAGTGACTTAAATTAAACCCCTGCAAATTTTCTCCACTCAAATCTAACAAAGAAAAGTTACGTTCTCCATTCTTATATTCTGATGACAATTGTTCGGCAGTCATTTTTGAGGACATGCTCGAGGGTTTGTCGCAAAAATAGTGCTGAGACTCAGGTGCAATTGTATTCCAGAATAAAGCTCCTTCATATTTGATGGTTTCCCATTCTTCCTCACTCACATCTTGAAAATCTGTTTTCGTTAAATTCGCTCTTCTCAAATCGGCTCCCGAAAGGGTCGAATTGCTAAGAGTAGCAAAGGCTAAATTGCTTCTACTTAGATCGGCTTGAGTAAAGTCCGCACGATAAGCTATAGCATGAGTTAAATTAGCATGTCTGAGGGTTGCTTTTACTAAGGTCGCACGATTCAATTGACTTTCTTGCAAATCGGCTGCCCAGAAATTACTACCATTGAGATTTGCTCCCTTTAAGTTAACTTTAAGTAATTTGGTATGCTGCAAGTTTGCACCAAGTAAATTAGCGTTTTCTAAATTAACTTCTTTCTGTTCCACTCCTTCTAAGTTCGCAAAACTCAAGTTCGCTCCACTCAGGTTAGCTTCCCACAACTCAACATTACTTAACTGTGCAGCAGCTAAATTAGCCTGCATTAAGTTAGCTTCTCCCAATTTTGCTTCTTTCAAGTTCGCTCCAACTAAGTTGGCACCACTTAAGTCTGTTTCATACAACTCAGCTTCACTCAAATTAATTCCAGGTAATTGCTGCCTTTCACTTTCACTCATCTGTTCCAACTCTTCCTGAGTCCCTTGAAAGTCGCTCAAATTAGCTTCACTCAAATCGAATCCACTCAAACTTTCTCCGGAAAAGTCTCTCTCTCCAGCATTGTAGAGCGCCCAAAATTGTTCGATATCCATGGACTTAACCGTTAATGACTAATGAGATTATACTCTATTTTCTTCAATTAATTAGTTTTGAAACCCTTTTCCTGTAAGGGGTTCAAGCTAGATTTTCTCTAATGAAGGTGTTATCCCTCTTCTGTCAAACTGGGAAAACATTTGTCTTGACTGAATTCTAGAACTCTTGCAGTATAGGCGATCGCGACAGTTTTTCCTAACAGAAACTCGAAAATCCAGTCAGATCAGTACATCTCTCTCCATAGGGGATACAGCGATCGCGATTTCCGAAAGTGACAGAAGAGGGTTAAATCGACTAACTATAGCCTTCGTACTGCATTATTTCCTGTGGTGGAGCACTGCGATGGAGATTGGTAGAGGCTGGCATATTTTTGCTCCTACATGGGTGAAACAGCTTAAAATAGAGGAGACTGATGGCAGAGGTAGAGCAAATGTATGAATTAGAATGGACGGCTGAGGCTGAGGTTAAACTGAAAAATATTCCTTATTTTGTGCGCTCGCAAGCCAGAGGCCGCATTGAACAACTTGCCCGCGAGTCTGACTCGGAGATCATTACTGCTGATTTAGTCGAACAAGCTCGCCTTGAATTTGGTCAATAGTTTTGGCTCCTTTTCCCTTCTCCCCAAATGGCTAAGGCAACACCAAATAGCAAAATTACGGCTCCCCCAAACACCAATGGGGTGGGTACTTCGGCAAAGATTAAATAACCGAGCGAAGTTGCCCCTATGGGTTCACAGAGAATAGCTAAAGCAACGGTGGTTGGTGAAATCCAACGCACAGACCAATTCAAGGAGGTATGACCCATGAGTTGGGGAAGGGTAGCCATCAGAGCAATATAGAGATACACATCAACGGGATAACCGGCATAAGGAGCGCCCAAGAACAAGGGGAGCGGGAGTAAACACAGGGCCGCTAGGGTATAAACAGTAGCGATATAATGACCCAAACCTAATCCTTCCTGTTGGGCTTGTTGTCCGAGAATCAGATAAAAACTGGCTGACCAAGCTCCCATTAAGGCCAAGGCATTACCCAGCAGAGACAGGGAGCCAGTTGGGGTAGTGCTTTCTCCTCCAAACGCAATCAGAATTCCCCCAGTTAAGGCAATGAGAATGCCCATAACTGTGAGTTGAGTGGGTCGTTTGCCTTGCCAAACCCAGAGAATTAAGGCGACCCAGATGGGGTTGGTGGTAACTAAGGTGGTAGAAGCTGCAATTGAGGTATAGGATAAAGACGCGATCCATAGGGAAAAATGGATGGCCAAACAAAGTCCAGCGGCGATCGCCCATTGCCAAGCTTGTCGTGAAGCTTTATTGTGCTGAATGCCTTTCCACAGGGGAAGACAAAGAACTGAAGCTATTGCCAAACGTAAAGCAGCCAGCACCAAACTAAATCCAGCTCCTGCCATTCCCGCAGACTCAAGACACAAGCGGATAAAGACAGCCGAAGTGGCGATCGTTAAAACGCCAAACCCCAAAACCAATCCCAACCACCACTTCGCCGGTTTATTCATGATTCAGTTACGGGGGAAATGGGGTTGATATGTTTTTCGATTAACTTTAGCAGTTGCTCCGGTTTAGCAGGTTTTGTCAAAAAATCTGTTGCCCCTGCCAACTTCGCCTTAGTGCGATCGATGATGTGATCCCGACTGGTCAGAATAATAATGGGAGTATCACTAAACAAAGACGTTTGCCGCAAAAAACTGCACAAATTATAGCCGGTTACCGTGGGCATCACTACATCTAATAAAATGAGATCTGGCTTGTGTTTGGCCAATTGGGCAATGCCAGAAATGGGGTCATGGATTTTGAGTAATTGATACCCAGCAGGAATCAAAATATGGCCTAAAGCATGGCCAACTAAGGGACTATCATCAATACAGGCAACTAGGGGGCCAGAAATGGAGGTATCGGATTCCCCATTGAGGGTTTGATCCATCCTAGGGGTTGTCCAAGAAACCGGTGGATTCAGATCGGGTAAGGATTGAAACTCAATAATTCCCTGTTTCCAAAAATGGCGGATACTGCGAGATAAGGTATAGAGGGATTGCTTCATTTCCAAGGCAATATCCCAAATGGGATTTTCCCCATTGAATAGCTCAATTAACTTGGTTGAGGTTTGAGCGTTCACTCGTTTAGGAAGTTCCCGTTTTAACATGGGAGCTAAATCGGGAGACAGAGACGTTAATTCCATGGTCTGCCATTGCTTTGATAAGCTTTGAGTTCTTTGAATTAAGGGCGGAATTTTTAAAGCTAGGGACGATCGCGGAGTGGTCGCTGTATTGCCCGATAGCCGTTGGCTGGGTTTCCAACGACTGGAAACGTCATTAGAGGGTTGGTTGAGCAGGGTAAATAAAATTTCAATGGCACTATAGGCAATCACAGATTGAGCTTGATTGAGGTTGATTTGGTGTTGCTGTAGAGCATAGCGGAGGAGATAATATTCCCACATTCCTGTGGGCTTTTTGAGTTCGATCTCACTCCAATCAACGGAAAACAGCTTAATATAGCGATACCATCGGCGGCTGCGATGCATTCCCCCGGTAGCATAGAGTAGATGACCTAGATAAAAAAATAAGTGCCAAGTTTGATCTTGAGCGGTAACAATTAACTCACCAGTGGCTTGTTGGTGGTAGATTTGCCGGAGATAACGCTCCATGAGAAGGCACCCATTGCGATCGGAACGGAGCAGATTGGATGAGAAAGACATCCAAGAGCAACTCAATCCTAGAAGAAATCAATTTGTTTTTATTCTAGATGGGTTCACAAATGCTCGTAAAGAGCAATAGAGATCTCAACTGGAAGTTGGGCAAACCCTCAATCTTAGTTAAAATTGTAAAGAGTGGTCTGTGAGTTATGTTGTCTGAGGCTTGTGTTGTGCCAAAACCGATTTATTATGCTTTGTTGGTGTGCTTGTGGAGTGGGTGGGGTGGTCTGCAACCAGCCTGGGGTCAGGCGATCGTTCCCCATACTTTACAGTTAGAGCGGGAAGAGTTGGAGGAAGAGGGGATTAAGTTAGCTCGACAAGCGGAACAACTGGCCCAGTTCCAACAATATGAACCTGCTCTTCCTCGCGCTCAGTTGGCAGTTCAGCTTTTACCGGATGATATCCGGGCTTGGTTTTTGCTCGGTCGTTTGTATTTGCAAACGGATGATGTAGGGCGGGGAATTGAGACGTTAGAGAAGGCCCGATCGCTCGAACCGAAGAATGAGTTAGTTTTGTTTACGTTAGGTTCGGCCCATTTCCAAAATGAGGACTACCAAAGGGCGGCTGATTATCTGAAAGAAGGGTTGAGGATTAAACCCGATCAACTGGCGGCCCTGTTTGATTTGGGGAATGCTTACTATAAGCTCAATCGCTGGAGTGATGCGATCGCCGAATATGAAAAGGCAATTCGCCAAGATGAGGAGTTTTGGCCAGGGATTAACAATATTGGCTTGATTGAGTATGAACAGGGTCAGGTCGATCGGGCGATCGCCTCTTGGCGTAAAGCGGTGAGCATTGAACCCGATGCGGCTGAACCCCAGTTGGCTTTGGCCGTTGCTTTGTATATAAACGGCGATCGCGAACAAGGCCTGAGAATGGGAGCCGCCGCTCTCGAACTTGACCCAGCTTATGCGGATCTGGAGTTTCTGAAAGCTAATCTTTGGGGCGATCGTCTCTTAGCCGATACGAAAACCTTTTTGGAAACTCCGAGAATACAGGAAACTCTTGCACAACTATCTGAGGCAGAATTTCAGCATCAACATTAACAGAGCAAGGAACTCGTTCACTTAGGACAGCTTAATTGTGGTTTTAGGGAACGGGGAAGGGGGAACAGAAAACAGAACATGTCTTAACTTTCCCTTTCCTTGCTATAACAAGTATTCATGATTGCCAGCAGTGCAAAATGCTGGGACGCGCAGCCGGCTGGGGAAAGATGCTTTTCCAGTCGGTTTGTCGATTTTGGGGAGACTCCTGACTCAAATTCCAGAGCGTTTCATAGAAAAAGAAAGAGACCCCAGCAAATTTTCCGTTTCTGACTTCAGCCACCTGTTCTTGAACTTGGCTCATGGGAACTGAGCGATTTTTCAGCCCCGTTAGCACCCCAATTCCTACGGGAATATGATCTAAGGCAACTTGTACTTCTGGTCGCTTCAGCTCGGCTTGAAACCGCTCTAGGTCATCTCGATAGATTTGAATCAATAATTCTTCGACAAACCCTTGTCTCTCCCAACTAAACCAATCTTGAAGATAGCGACTATAGGCAAAATGCTGGGGATTGGGAGAGAGGGAAACAATGGCATCGGGGCGTTTACTTTTAACAGCCGCAAAAATCCGCGCCATTACTGTGGTGATGCGATCGGCTCTCCAGCGTATCCAGGCTTCATCTTCTGGATTCTCTGGTGGCAGTTGGCCGTTATGTTCCGATTGATAAACTTGCCGAGTATAGGTATCATAGCCCAACTCTACGGGCAAACCAAAATGATCGTCTAACTGAATGCCATCAATATCGTAGTGTGTCACCAATTCAGTCACTAAATCGACTATCAATTGCTGGACTTGGGGATGAACGGGATTTAACCATACCCGTGGATGAATTCCTTGCATCACGACTTGGGAACCATCTGCACGGTTGGTAATCCAATCGGGGTGACGCTTGACTAACTCAGATTCGGCTGGAGCCATAAAGCCAAATTCCAACCACGGTAGTACACTCATGCCCCGTTGATGGCTCTGCTTGATGATTTCGGCGAGCATATCCCTCTTCTGTAAACCGGGGATTTTGAGTACTGAACGGCCGGTTACCTCCTTTCCGACTGCACTGGGATAGAGGGTATACCCATCATTCCAAACTGTCGGATAAACCGTATTAAAATGGAGCCGATCGAGTTTTTCTAGAGCATCCGTGAGGCGATCGCTCGAAAACAGGACATCACTATCGACATTGGTTAACCATACCCCACGCAATTCTGTTGCAGGTATAGGGGGAATCTGCCCAGTCACTGGAAACACGCCCCAAAAGCAGACTAAAGTCCAACCAATTAGCCAACTCAGGATGATTTTAGTCTTTCTTTGATTGAGCCAAGAGAACACTCAAACTTCCTCCCAAAGCCATGAATACCAGGGTCTCAATCCTCGGGTAGTAAGGATTTAATTTTATCGACAAACTCCTGATGATCGATCACAGGTTTGGAGATATAGGCATCTGCTCCACTTTGCTGGAGGAAGTTCTCGCGATCGCCCTGCATCGCATGGGCCGTAACGAGGATAATCGGAATGGCTGATGTATTCGTGTCTGCTTTAATCATTTGGGTAATCTTAATGCCATCCACTGATTTACCCTGATACACGCTATTGGATAAGGACACATCCATCAGAATAATATCTGCTGCTTTTTGGCTGACAATCTCCATCACCTCATCGACATTTTCGGTATGCTTAACATTTAGTCCACCACGTTTGGTGAGGATTTTAGAGAAAACCCGTGCATTAATGGGATCATCTTCTACGATTAGAACAGTTTTCATAATAGGTTCTCTTAGTTTTCAACTCCAGGATAGATAAAGGCTCAGATTCCCAGTTGCCATATGCTTGGCTAGATACTACTGTCTAGATACACCTGTATGAGTGTATGAGACAAGCCCTACTCTTGCATAGATAGAGAGGAATGAGGAATAGATTGAGCTACCCATCTCCCCCTAATTGCTGTGTTCTACTTTTACCGAGCTGATGCCAATGATGCTCACCTGCACTATCTCATCTAGATTCATTCTGCCTCACATCCGTTACTTTTGGTATTTAGGTTTTCTCTCTTATTTTACAAGAGAAAGACGACAAACCTGAATTGATGGGGCGATCGCTTGCCATTTTTTGCCCATCTATCCTCCGTCAGGTGTACCCTAGAAACCTACAGTTATAGAGCATTCTTACCCCTGAGTTAACCCTTACCTTCATTCAACCCATGGCTAAACAACTGCGACTTTTCCAGAGCGAACAAATTATTCCGACTGCCTTACATACCGAGATGGAGAGGTCTTATCTTGAATATGCCATGAGTGTCATTGTTGGCCGTGCCCTCCCAGATGTCCGAGATGGCTTAAAACCAGTTCATCGGCGTATTTTATACGCTATGCATGAATTGGGATTAACCCCGGATCGCCCCTATCGTAAATGCGCGCGGGTGGTGGGAGATGTATTGGGTAAATATCATCCCCATGGAGATCAGGCGGTCTATGATGCTCTGGTGCGGATGGTACAAGATTTTTCCTGTCGCTATCCGTTATTGGCAGGTCATGGGAATTTTGGCTCGGTGGATAACGATCCGCCCGCAGCTATGCGCTATACGGAAACGCGCCTCTCTGCGATTAGTCATGAGAGTCTATTAGCAGAAATTAGTGAGTCTACGGTGGATTTTATTCCTAATTTCGATAACTCTCAAGCAGAACCGGTCGTGCTACCGGCGCAATTGCCGATTTTACTGCTCAATGGCTGTTCGGGTATTGCGGTAGGGATGGCGACAAATATTCCTCCCCATAATTTGGGCGAAATAGTCGATGGGTTGATTGCTTTAATTGATCATCCAGAACTGTCGGATGAGAAGTTAATGCAGAAGATTCCTGCACCTGATTTTCCTACGGGTGGGGTAATTGTGGATCGAGAGGGAATTGAGAGTGCTTATCGGATGGGAAAAGGTAGTATTCCCATGCGCGGGGTGGCAACGATTGAGAAAATTCAACCCGGGAAACGTAAGCGTATCCGCGATTGCATTATCGTGACGGAGTTACCTTATCAGGTGAATAAGGCGGGATGGATTGAGAAAGTGGCCGATCTGGTCAATCATGGGAAGTTAGAGGGCATTTCGGATATTCGAGATGAGAGCGATCGCACCGGAATGCGGGTAGTATTGGAGTTGAAAACGGATGCCCAACCCAGTAAAGTCTTAGCTCATCTCTATCATCAAACCCCTTTACAAACTAATTTTGGGGCTATTTTCTTGGCTCTGGTGGATGGGACTCCCCAGCAGTTGAGTTTGCGTGAAGTGCTGCAAGAATTCCTGAGTTTTCGGGAACAAACTTTAACTCGGCAATATACCCATGAGTTGGAACAAACGCGCAAACGCTGCCATATTCTGGAAGGATTGTTATTAGCTTTAGCGAATTTAGATCGGGCGATCTCTATTCTCAGAAATGCAGCCGATGGTACAACGGCTAAAGCCCAACTTCAAGAACAGTTAGACCTACAACCCACCCAAGCGGATGCTCTGTTAGCGATGCCGATGCGTCGGTTGACGGGGTTAGAGCAGCAAAACTTACAAACTGAGTTCGACCAACTGACTCAACGAATTCAAGAATTGGAGCAGTTGCTCAATCAGCGATCGGAATTGCTGAAGTCGTTGAAGAAAGAACTGCGGAGCCTCAAACGTCGCTATGATAATCCCCGACGTACGCGCATTCAAATCGCCAATGAGACTGCCTCTGAACCTAAGCAGCGTGGGAGTTCGAGAAGTCAGTCTGGGGAATCTGGAGGATCGTCTAGGCGATCGAAAAGTGCCCAGAAGGCTAAATCTTCTGTTATCGAGCAACAGGTGATCGAGGAATTATCGTTATCTCTGGAAACCAGTTATCTAGAGATTAGCTATGGGGGATATATTCGCCGAGTCCCTGAGCTGAGTCCAGATGGGAGTGAGGGGATGAGTTCAACCTTAAGTTCCTATCAAGCAAGAGCGGATGCCGATTTATTACTGTTAACGGTTGACGGCAAAGGCTATGGGGTGAAGGTGGGTCAGGTTCCGACCAGTAGTAAGTCCCAAGGTATTCCCCTCAATAGTTTAGTGCCCCATAGTGGCACGGGACAACCACCGGATGTGGTGGCTCAGTTTGTGTTAACGGAGTATGGGGACAATCTCGATTTAGTATTAGTAACTGAGGAAGGACGAATTAAACGTTTGCCTTTGGCGGAATTTGCCAATCTGCGAGCCAGTGGGTTAACGGCGCTGAAGTTGAAGGAGGGCGATCGCCTCAAGTATGCGTATTTATCAGATCCGGGGTCACAATTATTGTTGGGCACGTCGGGAGGCCGGATCTTACGCCTAGATATGAATTCGGAACAAGTACCCGTTTTGGGACGCACCGCTCAGGGTTATCAAGCGCTGAGATTGCGAAAACAGGAGCAATTAGTCGGTTGTGTCGTCGCGCGTCCCCAGGATCGAATCCTGTTGGTTTCCGAGATGGGATTCGGGAAACGGGTTCGAGTGGAGGTTATTCGCCAAGGAAATCGCGGGGATATTGGCACTCAGGCTCTACAATTTACCCAGCGTAGCGATAATGCTATGCATCGCTCGCGCGATCGCATGGTAGGCATGGTGTTAGCGCCTGCGGGTGGAAAAGTACAAGTCGTCAGTAGCAGTCAACGGTTTTGGCGGTTAGAGGTAGATAAGGTGAAAGAGATGGGTAAGGATGGAACTGGCGATCGGTTATTTAAGTTACAGGCTCACGAAAACTTGAAGGGAGTTTATCTGTTGGAGAGACCATTATAAAAGTAAGTCAACGATAAGAAATATGCAGCAATTATCTCTACCTCTTGAAATCCTGAACTCCAAATCTAACCATAAAGATTGGTTTAAAAAGCTCTTAGCAACTCTTAAAATTAACCCAGAAAAAACTGGGCCGATCAATTTGGTCAATCTTTACGTCAATATTTAGAAGTCCAAAAAATTCCCTCAGTTAAAACCCTAAGTCTATTTTCTGGAGGTGGAGGCCTAGATATTGGATTTCATGATGCTGGCTTTGATATCGTTCAGATGATTGAGCTAGAACCTAAATACATTCAAACCCTGGAAAAAAATTCTCAATCTGGACAATGGTTAGAAGGCTCTCAACCTATTTGTACAGACATCAGAAATTTTGTTCCCGATCGCGATCTTGAGGTAGACTTTATTATCGGTGGCCCACCTTGTCAAACCTTTTCTGCTGCTGGACGGAGAGCCTCTGGAGTCACCGGCACAACCGAGAGTAGAGGCCAGCTATTTCAAGAATATGTTCGCCTCTTAAAACGGCTTCAACCTAAAGGTTTTTTGTTTGAGAATGTAGCGGGAATCATAGGAGCCAATCAAGGACAAGCCTGGAAAGTCATTCAAGATGCTTTTCGAGCCATTGGATATGATATTTATTTTCGTATTTTAGATGCTGCTGACTATGGAGTAGCCCAACATCGAGAGCGGTTATTTATTGTCAGCTTACAAGATGGTCAATATTTATTTCCCTATCCAACTCACGGCTTGGATTCTCTGAACGAGAGACCTTATTACTCTGCCGCTAGTGCAGTTCAAGGATCTGACATTTCTGATGTATCACCCGGTTTAGGCGGAAAGTTTGGTCATTTACTAGAAGATATTCCTCCTGGACTGAATTACAGTTTTTATACGAAAGAAATGGGATATCCCAATCCAATTTTTAGTTGGCGATCGAAATTTTCCGATTTCCTGTATAAAGCAGATCCCGATCGGCCAGTCCGAACCATTAAAGCCAAAGGAGGCCAGTATACTGGCCCTTTTAGTTGGGAAAACCGAAGATTTTCTATCGCTGAGTTAAAACGTTTACAGACGATTCCTGATGACTATCAAATCATGGGGAGTAGACAAGTTGTAGTTGAGCAAATTGGCAATTCAGTTCCGCCTCAATTAGCAAGAATTTTCGGAGTAAGCATTTTAGAGCAAGTTATGGGGATGAAATTGCCTTTCAAAATTCCTTACTTGGACTTAAATAAACCCTTAAGCTTTAGAAAACGCAAAAGAGAATTGACCAAAATTTATCTTTCAAAAGCTAAATCGGCGATTTTAGAACAAGTGGAGCAAGGAAAAATTGAAGCGATCAATCCTTCTAGTTATCAGTGCAAAGAGCAGTCTATCAGGTTTCTGTCTATGGACAATTTCTCGTGGACAGAACAAAGAGTGGGTAAAAGTGTTCCTATTGATGTAAATTACTACTTAAATTCGTCTAGCTGGAAAATTAGCGCCAGCAGTCATGGTGATGCAGATAAGAGAGATAAGTTTTGGATTGATATTTCTCCCTGTTCTAATGATGGGGACTGGGTTTTAAGGACAAAATCAGTCACTTTATCTGCGAATAAACTTGATACAACCCTGTTTACCTCTCTTTGGAAAGCTTTTGAAGAAAAGGTCAATGAAGCGACAGGTAAAGCAGATTTAGTACAACTGTCTGGCTATTATCAATATAAGCCTTGTATAAGGGGAATTATGAGCTTCTGTCCTCAGATAGAAGTGGATATTTTTTGGCATATTCTTGAATCTGTAACCCGATGTATAGGTACTACAACTCAACTTACCGCAAAAGAATTAGCAAACTATTGGGGGGTTAATGCAGAAGATATTTTCTCTTATCTCAAAGTCTTAAGAGCGATGGGTTATGAAGTGAGAAGCCATAATACCAATCCGCAAATTCCTGTGAATCAGTATTTAATTCCTTATGCTTTTCCTACCCTGAATCCCAAGAGTGTTCAACTTCACAAAAAATTATGATTTTCCTATGAGTGAATTGTATTTAAGAGTTTATACCAATAAAAGTGAACTTGTTCTGCCAGATGGAAAAGTGCAAACTTTTGATGAAGGAGGAATGAATCAATCGGCACAGTTACGATATCACAAAATATCAGAAGAACTATCTAAGGATTACCTAGAAAGAAAGATTTTAGCTTGTAGAGATCACTCTTCCGATCTTGATTTTTCACAATTAAGACTAGAATATAAAAACATATTTGATCGACCACTTCAATCGGTAACCAGTGAGGTGGGTAGAGCCTTGGTGGGATTGACTATACTACAGCTATGTGTTAAATCAATTGAACCAGAACAAAATATTAGATTACATAAAGGGAGTAAAAGCACCAGGGATTTTTCGTGGCGTGATGGAATTTCTATGCGTTCTCTTGATAAACGCTATATTACACCTGTGCTAAGGAAATATGAATTACTGAGGCTCAATGCCGATGGTTTTATGATGACTCGAAGCCTAGCCGAAAATTATCCATATTCAAAGGTCTATAAGGCAAACATAAGAGGTGCGCGTTTTGAATGGATAAGCCTGGTTGAAGCGATAGAGGAAAGAGAACTAGATCCTGAGATAGGATTACAATATTTTCTTTCTCAGTTACTCAATCAAGCCGAGAGTTTTAGAAAATTGTCTTCAAAAGTTATAGATAAGCTGAAACTTTTCTTAGGATCAAAACAAATTAATCAGGAAATGGTCTTTCATTTAATTATAGAACACACTAACCGTTCTGATTATGCAGCTCGGTTAATGGAAATCGCCATGCATAGTTTGATGCAGGCTATGGAAGAATATTATGCTTTTCCCAATAGCTCTTTAAGACCACTGTCACAAATGCGATCGGCAAACAAAAAACAGGGTAATGTTGCGGATATTGAGCTTTTGGAAGATGGAGAAGTTATAGAAGCTTGGGATGCTAAATATGGTAAATCCTATCTAAGAGATGAGATTGAAGAATTATCAGAGAAACTGGAAGTGATTTCTACTGTTAGACAAGCGGGCTTTGTTACCAGTGTTGAACCTGAACGGCTGGAGGAATTGAACTCAAGATGTGAGGAACTTGAACAGATGTATGGCGTATTCATTCAGGTTTTAAGGTTAGAAGAGTGGGTTCAAAAATAATTCAACCGTGTATTAACAGTTACGACTACATTAGAAGAGGAACTGGCTACTGCTTGGCTCAAAGCCTATTTAGAGTCTTTAGCCCAGCAACGTCGAGATATTGCTCCGATTGACGAGCCTTGTTATCAGTGGTTGCTAAAATTGGATGAAGTTTTAACCTCAGAATAACTAAGTTGTCAAATATAGCAACGTTTTTTACTAGAAGATAAAAGTCAATAACTCGGAGGAAAGATTGGCACGATAATAGCTGCTAATCTCTGAGGTGTCCATCCGACGAGATCCGAGACTTGTCCATCACCTAGTTCTACCACGCGATCGCGTCCATCTCTGTGTTGAACGATATCAATAGTGAAGAAGGGGCTATTAATGCGATCGGCAACTTGGTTAACTATAGTCCATTCGATTAAGGTTGAGACACTAGCATTTATCTATAACGTCGGTATCTGTAGGGGCGAACGGCCGTTCGCCCCTACAAT